>DATJKY010000189.1:0-3545 GCA_035490955.1 Terriglobia bacterium
GAGATCCACAAGCAGCTTATCCTCCTGGGGATCGGCTTGTTCCAGATCCTCGAGGGGGGGCTGCTGAAACCCCTGCCCGATTATCTGCGCCGGTACGCCAGCGTCTTTGTCAAGATCGTTCTTGCCGCTTTGCTGGTCGGACACACGGGAGAGATCCAGAGCAGCTACTACCTCATTTACTATCTGCCGGTCGTTTCGGCGGCGATGCTCTTCGACGCCTGGGGGACACTGCTCTGGACGGCTTTGGCCTCAGCCACCTATCTGGCTTACCTGATTCCTGCCCTCAGAGTGTATGAGCTCACACCCGAAGGAGTTCCGGAGCTTGCCATTCGCAACATCTTCTTTTTCCTGGCAGCAATCTCGGTGAATCTTCCGGTTACGGAGAACCGACGTCAGACCCTCCGCTACCAGAAGCTGGCCGAAACCCTCGCTGAGACGAACCGCAGGCTGGAGCAAGCGCAGGCGGACGCACGTCGCGCCGAGCGTCTCGCGGCCCTGGGACAACTCTCCGCCGGCCTGGCGCACGAGATTCGCAACCCGCTGGGTGTCATCAAAGGTTCAGCCGAAATGCTCCAGCAAAAGCTAGGGGCAGCCAACCCTTTGGCCACTGAGCTTGCAGGATACATTTCCAGCGAGGTGAACAGGTTGAACGGGCTGGTGAGCCGGGTGCTGGACTTCGCGCGTCCCTTGCGCCTAGAGCGTGCGCCGACCGAGATTACGCCTCTAGTGGAGCGCGCGCTGCAGAGCGTCCGCGATCACTACCCTGAAGCCAAGGTTACATTGGAACGCGAGTACGCCGACCCGTTACCCCAACTTTCCCTGGACGGAGAACTCTGCGAGCGGGTGTTCACTAATCTCGCCCTCAACGCCTACGACGCGATGGGCGCTCAAGGCGGGAAACTGCGGGTAGTGATTGTACCCGTCAACGCCGACGGCGATAAGGGCGTCGAGATCGATTTCGAGGATACGGGGCCAGGTGTGCCCCCCGAACTCCGCGAGCAGATCTTCAATCCCTTTTTCACCACTAAAAAGACGGGAGTCGGTTTGGGGCTTTCCATTGTGTCGAGGATCGTCGACGAGCATCACGGCTGGGTGCGGGTCACGGGCGAACCCGGCGAAGGCGCGTGTTTTCGAGTATTCCTTCCCGTTGAGGAAAGTCCGGAAGCACCTTAGACCGTTATGCCCGGAAATGTGAATCTTGTTCACGTTTCTGTTCCACGGATGTAGGGCCGACCCTTGGGTCGGCCTTGGCCGGGGCAAGCCCCGGCCCTACACCGCGCAGGTAGGTGGCGATGAATCCGAACCCCAGTAGTGCGACACCCTCAATCCTCGTCGTTGAAGACGAAGCAAAGATGCGGCGGCTGTTGGAGCTGAACCTGGGCGAGGAGGGTTACACGGTTCTCATCGCCTCTGACGCCGAGGCCGGGTTGAACATAATCCGCCAGGAGAGGATTAGCCTGGTGCTGACAGACTTGAAGCTTCCGGGCATGGATGGTCTGGAATTCCTGCAGATGGTGAAGCGTACAAATGCCACGATTCCCGTAGTGGTCATGACTGCCTACGGGACGGTCGAAACCGCCGTGGAGGCCATGAAGGCGGGCGCTGCCGACTACGTTTTGAAGCCATTCTCGCTCGAGGAGATCCAGCTCGTCATTCGCAAGGAGCTTGACGTTCACCGGCTTCGCGAAGAAAACCTGTCGCTACGCGAGGCGTTGGGCTGGCGCTACGAGTTCAAAAACATTGTGGGGCGCAGCCCGAAGATGCAGGAAGTACTGTCCATTGTGGAGCGCGTGGCGCCGACGAACTCCACGGTGCTGCTGGGCGGGGAAAGCGGGGTGGGCAAAGACCTAATCGCGCGTGCTATGCACCAGCACTCGCGGCGCGCCTCCGGACCCTTCGTGAAGATCAACTGCACCGCCATCCCTGAAAACCTTCTGGAGAGCGAGTTGTTCGGTTACGAGAAGGGCGCCTTCACCGGCGCAATCAGTTCCAAGCCGGGCAAGTTTGAGCTGGCGGACAAAGGGACCATCTTCCTCGATGAAATCGGCGACGTGCCTTCGGCCACCCAGGTAAAATTGCTGCGCGTCCTCCAAGAACGCGAATTCGAGCACCTGGGCGGGACGAAGACGCTGAAGGTGGATGTGCGCCTGGTGGCGGCCACCAACCGTGACCTGCGCGCCGCGCTCGAACAGGGCACATTCCGCGAGGACCTCTACTACCGGCTCAACGTCGTGCCCATCAGTATCCCCCCCCTGCGCGAGCACAAAGAGGACATTCCTTACCTCGTTGATCACTTTATTGAGCGCTTCGCTCGCGAATCGGGCAAGCAGATCAGTGGCATTACGCCCGCCGCACTCAAGCTGTTGGTGGACTTCCACTGGCCTGGCAACGTCCGCGAGTTGGAGAACATCATCGAGCGCGCTAGCGCCTTCGCGGAGGGAGCAACCCTCGATGTCAACGACATCCGGCTGGACTTGTCGCCTCGGTTCACGACCGGCGACAGGGCGGCCACCGGAGCCGAAGTTCCTTTTCCACCTGACGGCATGACCCTTGAGCAGTACGAGGATGAAATCATCCGGGAGGCTTTGCGCCGGGCCGGCGGCAACAAGAGCCAGGCGGCGCGACTGCTGGGACTCTCACGCAACGCTCTGCGTTACCGATTGTCGAGAATGGGCATGCCCGACGAAGGGGAGGGTTAACTCCGCCTGAATTCCCTTGCGATTCGCTTGACCTTTCCCTTTTGCACGGCCCGGCTGGTGAAGCACGCCCGGTATTAATGGCTGCTGCTGGCTGAGAGCCATCCGACGGGGCGCGCAAATAATCGGCATCAGCGTAGACAGCCGCGACACCAACCAGGCATTCGCCAAGGAACTGGGGCTCAAGTTCCCTATCCTCAGTGACGAGTCCAAAGCGGTCTCCAAGCAGTACGGCGTCCTAATCCCCTTGATCCGGCTCGCTAAGCGCACTACGTTCCTGATCGATAAGAAAGGCATCGTCACCGCCATTCAGAAAGGCGGAGAGGCCGCCGATCCCGGCAACGCCTCGTCATGCTATCGAGCTTCTCCATAATGAGAGGCAGCGCGCGCGCAAACCGGTTTCATCCCGTCAACATCCCGACACGCCCATCGCTAAACACCATGAGAATCTTCTTAAGATCGGTCGCCACGCCCAGCTGCGAATAGATGTAGCGATATACTTCACCCAGAATCCAGGCGCCGGGGTTATTCATGGCGACGATACCCGGTCGTCTTTATGCTTCGTCGGTTATCAATGTCTATCTCGACCAATGAGATGCGAACCGTTAGGTCGGCTTTCGGTTTTTCCGGCGCAATCTGGGCAGCGAGACGTGAGGCGACATTCAAACAAGCCGGAGTCCCTGTCAACGCCAGAAACTCTCTGCGCTCCATCGTCAAGCCTCTAGGCTAGCAGGCTGCCGACAAAAACATCCGAGCATGTCATCCTGAGCGGAGCGAAGGATCTGCTTTTTGTTTGTTTTCAATGAGGAACAGCAGATGCTTCGCTGCCCTCAGCATGACAGATACCCT
>DATJKY010000190.1:0-4271 GCA_035490955.1 Terriglobia bacterium
TTGGCTTTGATTTCCCCCGGTCACTGCCCTTTTCTAACGCCCCTTCCTCTCGCGGGCACCGCGAGGTGGGGACAGCCCCTGCGCGCTGGCGGCACTGCGAGCTTCTGCTTCGGCTGATGCCTCCCTCCGGGTTTTGGCTCCGTCTTCTTTCTTTCTCGGTTCCCCCAGAAAAAGCGGAGCTTGGCCTGGGGAGCAGGCACCACCTGCATTACGGTGACCCGCGAGAAAGCGGGGCAGAAAAGGAGAAAAAAGACAATGTATCAAAACCGCGTTTCCATCATCGGCTTCGTCGGCAACGACGCACAACTGAGGTCAACCAAGAACGGCGCCACTGTGGCGGTGTTTTCCGTCGCCACTAAATCGTCGTGGAAAAACCCCAGCGGCGGATATGATTCCCGAACAGATTGGCATCGCTGCGTGGCTGGGGATCGCTCTCCCAGTTCGCGTCCAGACTCGAGAAAAGGTCTCACGTGCAAGTCGAGGGCGAGCTGCGTTACCGCGAATACGAGAAAGAGTACGGTACGAAGAAGGCGCCGGCACCCGTCAAGCATCGGGTCGCCGAGATCCACGTCAACCGCATCCTCAAACTCGACCGCGCTGAGAAGCAGGACGAGCCTGCTCCCGAGGTCGATCCCTCCGAACTTCCCGCCGACCAGCCCACCGCTTAGGGGCCACCCATTCCTTGCCTCAGCCCTTCGGGGCTGAGGCCGTTTTTCTGATAAATTGTGCGGTGCCCGAGTGCGGCCACGGCAAGCTGACTGGATCAAGGGTGCTCCCCAATAGATGGGAAGCCGCTGCCAGGGGCTGGCTGTGCGTGACGGGCAAAGAGGCAATATGCGGGCGGAGCGCCCAGGGGTCGGCCAACACGGGGGAAGAGTTCAGACTTACGGGGACTTCAGTTGGCGGCAAGGAACTTGCGCCGGTCAGCTATTACGCGGCTAGAGATCGTTTCCAGAAGGCCGACCTTTCAGGAGCAACCGCTCTGTCTGCAAGGATGTGTGGCGGCTGGTCCAAGTTGTGATTGTGCTATCCTTCCTGCCCGTGTGCGAGATAGTTTGTGGCGTCGAGTGTCGTAAACAACTCCACTTCGGACCGTCGCTTCCCAGTGCGGTTATTGGCTGGCCGTCTCCGCAGCACAGCGTGAGGATCAGCCGCCGCTGTTCTTGTGTTCTGCGGGTTTCGGCCCGACTTCTGGAACCCAGGTTGCGCGGACGCGTACTGGGGACAGACCTCCCTGACCAGAAGGCTGAAAACACGTGATCGTAGCCGTTTCGAATGCGCGCCGGTGGGGTATTGTTAGCCTGCTTTTCACGGCTTCACTGATTAACTACCTGGATCGCGCCACGCTTGCCGTGGCCCTGCCGGCAATCGCTCGAGATCTGGCTTTCGGACCAGCCCTCAAAGGTATTTTGCTCTCCTCTTTTTTCTGGTCGTATGCGGCCATGCAGATACCCATCGGCTGGTTTGCAGATCGCTTGAACCTGCGCTGGCTCTATGCCGGTCTGTTCGCCCTTTGGTCGCTCGCTTGTGGTCTTACCGGCTTCGCCGGGAGTTTGACCGTTCTAGTGGCGCTCCGCATGCTTGTCGGCGTGGGAGAATCGATCTATCTTGCCGGTGGAACCAAAATCGTTGCTGCATTTTTCGCGCCAGCAGAACGTGGCCTGCCTTCGGGGCTCTTCGACTCTGGCAGCCGCGCAGGGTTGGCGATTGGCACGCCTTTGGTCGCCTGGCTGATTCTGCGCTATGGCTGGCGCCGCATGTTTTTCCTAGTTGGTTTTTCTGCCCTTCTGTGGCTGATCCCCTGGTTAAGAATTTTTCCCTCCGGCTTCACACTTACCCGCGTGGCGCCGGAACCCAGAACTACGGAAGCCTCCGCTCCACGACTTGATCGCAACCTGCTCGGGATATGCCTGGGTTTCTTTTGTTTCGGTTATTACTGGTTCCTGCTGGTCACCTGGCTGCCGGACTATCTAGTGGAAGTGCGGCACCTCTCCATCCTCAGAGCTGGGGCTTACGCCTCGCTGCCTTATTTGATTTTCGGCGTCTGCATGCCTCTGGGCGGATGGATAGGGGACGTGTTGATACGATCAGGGTGGGATGAGACACGGGCTCGAAAGGGAATGCTTACTGTAGCCTTCCTCTGCGGACTGATGCTCATTCCAGCGGTGCGCGTCTCGAACCCCCAGACGGCTCTGACCTTCTTCTGCGCGGCTTCCATGGTTGGGCTTGCCACCGGGAACATGATGGCAATCCTTCAAGGTTGCGCGCCCGCAGCACGACTCGGTTTCTGGACTGGGTGGGAAAACTTTGCCGGCAACCTCGGCGGCGTACTCTCGCCCATTGCGACTGGATTCCTGATTGTCCGTACGGGCTCATACGCTCCGGGATTTGGGGTCGCCGTCCTTGTTCTCCTCGCCGGCCTGCTATGTTATTGGATCGTCGTCGGGGAGTTGGAACCGGCCGAGCGTCAAGCAGAGTGATGGTTTAATGTCGCGGCCGCCGCGAGGCGGGATGAAGTAGGGCATGATCCCTCTTGACAAGCTCTTAAGCGGCGCGACGCCGGAGCCAGCTCAGGACTCGGGTTTAGGACGATCCGGCACTGAAACCAAAGCACCACAGACTCGTGGAGGAACATTCGCATGGAATCCAGAACTTACTTGTACGAGCACTACACCTGGCCCAAACTGGCCGAAGTGGTTCCAAGCCAACCGGTGGTAGTTCTTCCCATTGGATCGGTCGAAGATCACGGAAGGCATCTACCCCTCGATACCGATAACTTCCTGATCTGGAGTATCTGCACGGCGGCCGCCGAGCGCTCACCAGGTGAAATGCTGCTGCTGCCCCTGATTCCGTATGGATTTGAGGCCCACCACATGGATTTTCCTGGCACCATCGATATCGGCGCGGAGCATCTGTTGCATTTTGTCCTGGATGTCACAAAGAGCGTGGCCTGCCATGGCTTCCAACGCATCCTGATCGCCGACGGTCATGGCTCCAACATGCCGATTCTGGATCTCGTCGCACGACGGACAATCCTGGAAACGGACAGCCTGTGTGCAGCTTTCATCTGGCCCTCGCTTGCTCTTGACGAGATCCGTAAGGTGCGTGAATCAGAACGTGGCGGCATGGCTCACGCTTGCGAGTTGGAGACATCCGTCTACCTTCACCTGGACGGCCAGCGCGTGGAGATGGATCAGGCCAAGAAGGAACTTGGAATGCCCAAGTCGGACTTCATTTGGATGGATCTATTGCAGGGCTCTCCTGCGTTGCTGATGGATCACTGGAGCCGGTTCAGCAAGGGCGGTGTGAGCGGAGACCCCACGCTGGCGAGCGCCGAAAAAGGGGAAATCATCTTCGAGGCCGTTGTGAACGCCTTTGTTCGACTTGTCCGCGAATTCAAGAAAAGGGAGCGCGGCGAGCGCACTAATCACCATCAACCTGAGGCAACTTAGCGACAGGTTGAATCGGGTGGGCACTGTCCGTCCACGTGGGTTTTGCATCAGGGATCCGCCATAAGTGCCGGTTTCTCTCTCATTTCTGGAAGCACTTGTTCGAGTTTGGGACGGAGCCAGTGAGGAGGCGGGCGTCATGTGATACGGAGAGAGCATCGCCTCACGGACGATCTCAACGGCCGCCTCACCCAGGGGTCGCCGGGTCCACCTCCCCGTCGGCGAGCCCCGCATTGATCCAGTTAAGCTTACTTCGGGGTCCTTTGATGGAAACCAGCCTCCGCCCGTCGGCATTTCGGCAACTCGTTTGGCGAGCATCGGCAAGCTCGGCGGGTTTACTGGAAGATTTACGCCTAACGTTATATTACGCGCCTCGACGTCAAGGACCGTTCGCCGCGACCTGGGACATAACGTGCCAGTTCGGCGGTGGGGGATCGCAAGTGTCACGTCAGCAGGGCTGGAGACGCTTACGACGGCTGGCGGTGATTACTCCGCCCCAGGCGCGGCTGGTACGAAAATCGACCTCCGCCCCGGTGAAATATTTGTTCTCTGCGAGAATCTCTTTAGGTGTTCAATCAACTCATGCTCATGAGTCGAGAGCCGATCCAGATGCCTCGAATGGCGCCCAGAAATCGTCGGACAGAAGAAAACACGCTCCCCAAAGCCCTATGAATCGAGGGTCCTGATGGTCAACCTTTGACGCGGCGCAACCGTACCTCGGTAGCCGTGTCACCGGAAGCGAGATAAGTGATCTTTACCGCTGCACCTACCTCAAAGTCACCCAAGGAGATGTGCTTCCGGCCCTGGAGCTCCGTATTCTTG
>DATJKY010000191.1:0-11454 GCA_035490955.1 Terriglobia bacterium
GCAACCGGCGCGCCGTTGCTGGCGCAGAGCGGGGACCAAGGCAAGCCGCCCGTGTACACTTACATCGCGGAATGGAACGTGCCGCGCGCACAGTGGGCCGACATGGTGAAGGTCGACGAGCAAGACAGGCCCTTGCTGGACAAACTCGTAGCCGATGGCACCCTTACCGGTTATGGCGCTTTTACGAACCTGATCCACCAGGAAGGCGCGCCGACGCACGGCAGTTGGTTCACCGCCACGTCCGAGGGCAATCTGATGAAGGCGCTTGAGGCGATCTATGCCCAGCCAGGAAGCACTACCGCGCCTGTCGAGGCGGCCTCAAAGCACTGGGACTACATCGTCGTCAGCCGAATCTACAACCAACGTTCCGGCAAGTCCGAAGGCGGCTATCTCTTGGGCGATGAGTGGGACGTCAAGCCGGGCGACATGCGCGAATACACCGATTTGGTGAAGAACGCCCTTGTGCCCATCTGTGAGAAATTGCTGGCGGACGGCGTTGTGACGTCCTACGGGCTGGATACCGAAGACTTCCACCAGCAGAAACTGGGTCGCGTCAGTTTCTACTTCACCACCAGCGAGGCCTCGGGAATCGACAAAGCGGGCAAGGCGTTCGATGAGGCGTTCGAGAAGAATCCGGCGCTTGGCGCCGCCTTCCGGTCCATGACAGAACGCGAAGGTCACCGCGACTTCCTGACTCGTCTGCGCTACATGAGCATCAAGTAGTCGAGTGCCGGTGGTGGAGAGGCGAGGGGCAATTCCTTGGCGGCTCTGCCGCTCTGACTTGCCGAAAGGCCTCGCCTTTCCCTACATTTGGATTCACAGTGGGGCCGCAGTTGATAACGGCCCTCTCCGAGGGGAGGGTACGGCGAAGCCGGGGGTGAGGGGTTGTTTTCTTCGCGCCCAATCAGCGAATCCCTCACCCACCGCTTCGCGGTCCCCCCTCTCCCGCAAGCGGGCGAGGGCTGTAGTCAACTGATATTTCGCCGTCAGACCAAAATGTAGAAATTCCAGGGAAAGGCTTCGCCTTTCCGAGGCGGCAGGAGCCCTTTTTCTCCTTTTTGTTACTTTTTTGGATATCGGCCGCCGGAGAGCAAGTCAGAGCAGCAGAGCCGCCAAGCCCCCAGAAAACTGTTAAGCACCCTACTAGACTAAGCCGGCCAAAACAAGAGTCAGCAGAAGATGTCCACGCGCCGTTTATGATAAGGTGTGTTCGCAAATAAGGAGGAGATGCAAGGTGGCGACAATCGAAGCGCGCAGGTTCCTTGGTGTTTTCATAACACTTGTCATAACGTTGTTGGCTGCTTTACTCCCGGCCCAGGAGCGCCGAGCAGCTGATGTGCGTAGTAAGGCCGAGGAACTGCGCGATTACATTAAGGCGAACTACACCAAGTTCGAATACAAGGCGCCGATGCGCGACGGTGTCCGGCTGTTCGTCTCCGTTTACACTCCAAAAGACAGTTCCAAGAAGTACCCCATCTGGATGTCTCGCACCCCCTACACGGTAGCACCTTACGGAGCCGACACCTATCGCTGGTCCCTGGGCCCTTCGGAGTTTTTTGCGCGCGAAGGCTATATTTTTGCCTACTGCGATGTGCGCGGCCGCGGCAAGTCCGAAGGCAAGTTCGAACACGTCCGCCCGTACATCCCCGACAAGACCGCGCCCAGCCAAGTCGACGAAGCTAGCGACACCTACGATACGATCGAGTTCCTTTTGAAAACCATCCCGAACCACAACGGCCGGGTGGGAATCTCCGGTACATCCTACCCGGGCTTCTACGCCACGATGGCGGCTTTGAGCGGGCACCCGGCGCTGAAGGCCGTCTCCCCCCAGGCGCCCGTCACCGAATGGTTTATCGGCGACGATTTTCGGCATAACGGTGCGGTGTTTTTGCCTCACGCCTTCAATTTCTTTTCCTCTTTTGGACGTCCCCAGCCGGGAGAAAACGAAGTACCGGGACCGCGCTTCGATTATGGCACACCGGACGGCTACGATTTCTTCCTGCGCATGGGACCTCTCGGCAACGCCGACCAGAAGTTTTTCAAGGGTCAGATCGAATGGTGGCGGGACTTTGTTTCGCACGATACGTATACGGACTTTTGGAAGTCCCGCGACCCCCTTCCTTACTTGAAGAACATCAAGGGGGCGGTGATGACGGTGGGTGGCTGGTTTGATGCCGAAGACGTGTACGGACCGCCCCACACCTATGGTGCGATCGGCAACCAGTGCCCCGGCACGGTGAACATTCTCATCGAGGGTCCCTGGTCACACGGCCAGTGGAACCGCGACGCCGGGCAGTCTCTGGGTGACGTGAGTTTTAATCAGAAGACGGGCGAGTTCTTCCGTGAGCACATTGAGTTCCCGTTTTTCCAGCGTTACCTGAAGGACCAAGGCGAGGAGAAGCTTCCCGGGGCCTATGTTTTCGAAACCGGGCGCAATGAGTGGCACAAGTTCGACAGTTGGCCGCCCAAGAATGCAGTGAACAAGACTTTCTATTTCCAGAGCGCCGGCAGGCTTTCTTCCCAGCGCCCATCGGCTGCGGGCGAGGAATTTGACGAATATGTGAGCGACCCGGCCAAGCCGGTGCCGCACATCTCCTGGATCAGCACCCAGATGACCTACGAATACATGACCGCCGACCAGCGCTTCGCCTCCTCTCGTACTGATGTGCTCGTATACCACACTGAGCCGCTCGAAGGAGATGTAACGGTCGCCGGACCGTTGACGGCCTCACTGTGGGTCTCCACCACCGGTACGGACTCCGACTGGGTGGTTAAGCTGATCGATGTTTACCCCGGGAATTACCCCGACCCTGATCCAAACCCAAGGGACGTGCGAATGGGCGGTTATCAACAACTGGTTCGGGGCGAGCCCTTTCGCGGGAAATTCCGAAAGAGTTTTGAGAACCCGCTACCCTTCGAGCCGGGCAAGCCCGACAAGGTGGAATTCCAGCTTCCGGACGTGTTTCACACTTTCCGCCGTGGCCACCAAATCATGGTGCACGTGCAGAGCTCCTGGTTTCCGCTCGTCGACCGCAATCCGCAGAAATTCATGAAGGTTGACGAGGCTCGCCCGTCGGACTTTCACAAGGCAACCCAACGGGTGTACCGGTGGGAGAAAATGGCATCGGGTATTACCGTAGGCGTCTTGCCTTCATCGACGGCTTCTCAGGCAGAATAAGGCCCACCTCGTGTGAAAGATCCAAGCGAGCTAGCTGGATAAGCTAGGGTAACGACCTTCAAGCGGGGTAGCGTGGACCTCCGCTCTTGTGAAGGTCCGCGGCTTGTCGTGAATCCCGGAATGAAAAGCCGCAGACCGCAAAAACGGCGGTCTGCGCTACCTACTCTCCCCGGGAAGCTGGTAGGGCGAAGGCGTACAGTGTGTCGTCAGCAGCCATCAGCACGTACTGGCGCCCGTCGAGTTCGTAGGTCATAGGACAGTTCAGCATCTGGGCTCCGGCATTGAGGTGCCAGAGCGTTTCGCCGGTGGAGGGATTGAGCGCCAGCAGATTGCCCTGAGTGTCGCCAGTGAAAAGCAAGTGTCCCGCGGTCGTCATGATGCCCGCCCCGCCTTCGCCATCGCCGATCTCGTGGCTCCAGACGACCTTTCCCGTACGATAGTCAAGAGCACGAATCGTGGAATTGACCCAAAGGTCGCGATCGCGCCCCGCCCAACCCTCAGCCTTTCCGGTACTCGTCAGGTAGAAAATGCTGAAGGTGCGCCGGGCGTTGACGTAGAAGAGTCCTGTCGCGGGACTGAAGCTTGGCGACATCCAGTTGGTTGCGCCGTCCGACGCAGGCTCCACCAGTGCGCCGTCAGGCCGCGGATCGTATTCCGGCTTGCGCACCGGGCGCCCGCGCTCATCCACCCCCGAGGCCCACGTCTGGTCGATAAAAGGCGTCGTTACAAGATGCTGGCCGTTCGTCCGGTCAAGCACGAAGAAGAACCCGTTGCGGCTGGCCTGCGCCAGAAGGTTGCGTGGCTTGCCGTCAAACTCGGCGTCGAATAACACGGGGGTCTCCACCGCATCCCAGTCATGCACGTCATGCGGCGAAGGCTGAAAGTGCCACTCCAGTTTGCCGGTGTCTGCGTTCAACGCCACAATGGAACAGGTGTAAAGGTTGTCTCCCGGACGCGCCTGGCCGGCTAGCACCGGGTTCGGATTGCCGGTGCCCCAATACACCAGATTGAGCTTCGGATCGTAAGTACCAGTCATCCAGGTCATGCCGCCGCCGTGGCGGATGGCGTCACCATTCTTGGGCCAGGTTTCGGAGCCCGGTTCACCGGGTCGCGGTTCGGTGTACCAGCGCCACTGCACCTTGCCGGTTTCGGGTTCAACTGAGTCCAGAAAGCCAGGAATGTCGGTCACATCCCCCGACACACCGACGAGAACGTGATTGCGGACGACGAGCGGCGACATGGTGGAAAAGTAGCCAAGCTTCGGGTCCGCCAGCTCAATTTCCCATCGCTTGGAACCATCCTTGGCGTTGAGCGACACCAAGTGCGCGTCGGGGGTTGTGAAATAAAGCCAGTCTCCGTACATCCCCACGCCGCGGTGGCCGATGTGATCACCCTGAGAGACGCGGCGGTAGTGCCAAATCTCGTGCCCAAACCGCGCGTCGATCGCCCACACGTTGTCGGGCGTGGTCAGGTAGAGAATGCCGTTCACTTCGAGCGGTGTAGATTTGATGGACGCGGTACGGGCGTGAAAGGCCCAAGCCAGCGTGAGCGAACTGACGTTGCCGGAGTTGATTTGGTCCAGCGTGCTAAAACGCCTGCCGGAGTAATCGCCGTTGTAAGTGGGCCAAGTGTCGGGGGATGGCTGGAGCAGCTTCTCCGGAGTCAGTCCCTGAGCCACGAGCAGTCCAGGGGCGACAGCGCCGAAGGAGACCAGGACCAGGAAGGTGTGAAAAAACCGCGGCCTGACTGTTCGCGACGGGTGGCGCGGCTTTGCCGCCTGCGTTGCAGAAAACCTCCGGCTTTCCGGGAACCAGCCGAAGCTAAAGACTATATTTTTTTTCTGTTGTTGGCCGCCGGGCGGGAAAGGCTGAGCCTTTCCGCACAGCAGGCGGCAAAGCCGCGATTGTCTCACACCTAGGATCAGGACGGCGATTCTATTCCTCACTTCAAAGTCACCAGGTAGGCGAATAAATTGTGCACCTCCTCCTGGCTGAGCCTGTTCAGCAGCTCGTGATGGGCAGCGAGCGGATCCTGAACATCAACCTTAGCGTTTTCGCGGGAAAACGAGCGATACCAACCCGAGGCGTCACCCAAGCCGATGGTGAATTCGTCAAGATGAACCAGCGTTCCTTTAACCTGCTCGCCCTCCGGAAGCGTGACAATGACGGTCGCTGGCCGGTGGGAGGGGGCCAGCATGTGCGCCTCAAGCTCCAGAGGCGCATAGCGGCGAGCGACGTGTGCCAGGTCTCCGGTGGGTGAGTGGCAGGCCGCACAACCGCCGGCGCCGTTGAAGTACGCCTTACCGGCTTGCGCATTTCCGGTGAGCAGCCGGGAGAGGGGATAATTGCCGGGAACCTGCCCTGAATCCAAGGCCTCACGCGCGCGAGCGTGCAGGTAGGCTGCAATATCGGCGACCTGCGCGCGGGTCAGGGGAAGCGGGGGCATGCCCTTGTCGGGCCGTCCACTCCGGATGATCTCACCGATCAGGTTGCTGTTCACGTCATGCGCCACCAGCGTGGAGCGTACCAGGTCCGGCCCGCGCCCGCCGGTGGCGTCGGCCCCGTGGCAGAAGCCGCAGCTCTGTTGGAACTGCTGGTGGCCGCGTTCTATCACTTCGCGAGGAGGAGACTGGGCAACCACAACAGGCGCAAACACCGCCGCCGCTGCGATAAGTGTCGCTGCCCGTCCAAGCCGGCCTCGACTCGATGGAATGAGCACAATTGTCACCTGGTTTCGCTCCTGCGGAGGATTTGAGCCTATCCGCGGTCGATAGCCCTCGCTCAGACTATTCGCACCGGACCCCGATACTGTGCCACCACAGGATCGACAGTCAGCAGAGCCATGCCCTCAACCGTTGCCTGCGCGACGAGAATACGATCGAAAGGATCCTTGTGAATGGGAGGCAAGGTATCGATGGCGACCGCATGCTTGCTGGTGACGGCCAGTTCGCAATAGCTGTTATCCAGCAGGCCGCGCCGCAGCAGCCGCGGGTCAACACGAAAGTCATCTCTCCCGAGTCCCCGTTTAATTACGATCTCCCACAAGCTGGCGGCACTGAAAATCAACTCATTGGTGGGGTCCTCGATCATATCTCGTGCGGAAGGAGGTACCCGGTCGGGTTCACCGGCAACCCAAAGCAGCAGATGGGTGTCAAGCAGCAGCTTCATTCGGCACCGCCAAATAGGTGTTCAATGTCCGCAGTGCCCATGCGGTCAAAATCTTCGGGCACCGCGATCTGTCCAGCCAGAAAACCGAGCCGCCGTACCTGGGCGCCAGATGGCGTGTCCAGTGCAGTCACTTTGACGAGCGGCTTACCAGCCTTGGCAATAATAAACGGCTCGCCGCCGGCAGCTTCGTCTACTAGGCGCGAGAGATGAGTTTTGGCCTCGTGAATGTTGACAGTGCGCACGACGACCTCCCGTGAACTGAGTTTACCTAGTTTAGTCTATTCTGGAAGCTGTGGCAAGAGCTTGTACGCAACCCATCGAAGCCTACGCGACCTACGCGAAGTTGGGGAACGGAGAAACATAAGTTGTTGAAAACGCAAGAAGAGCACCAGAATTCGCTAGGCCTTCATCTCTGCAGCGAACGACTCGGACGACGGGTAGTAGGTCAGTTTGCGCCGGTTGCGGCGAGTTTTACCTCGCCACGTAGCGGCGTAAAGCCGCCTTCTACGTCAACTGACCCCACCACCGGACGATGTACCAATTTGACAGGCTGCGGCGCTGCCCCTAGACTGGGTTTAGGCACAAGACTGATATCCACCGTTCTCGGTAGGCAACCGGAACGTTAACTTTAAGCCTAAGCAGGAGATCATGAAAGGAATCATCAAAGAGAGGCTTTTCACTCCCGGCCCCACGCCGCTGCTGATGGAAGCACAAGCACGGGCCATGATTTCCAACTTCAACCACCGCACCGAGGAGTTCCGCCAGTTGATGCGCGAGACAGTGGAGAACCTGCGCTACTACTTCGGCACCGGGAACGACGTCTTGATATTCGCCAGCTCGGGCACTGGGGCAATGGAAGGCGCCATTTCCAATCTGCTCTCTCCTGGTGATCGGGCGCTGGTCGGCACGGCAGGTAAGTTCGGCGAACGCTGGTTGGGGCTGGCGCAGTCCTTCGGGGTCCAGGCTGTGAAGGTGGAGTCGCCCTACGGCCGCTGCGTCAACATGGGCGAGATGAGAAAGCAGCTCGAAACCCATGGGCCTTTCAAGGCCGTTTTCATCCAAGCCACCGAAACCTCAACGGGCGTGAGCCATGACGTGAAGGCTCTGGGCGAGATCGTCCGCGCCTATTCCGAGACGTGCTTGGTGGTGGACGCCATCACCGGCCTGGGCTCGACCGACCTGCGCCCTGACGAATGGGGTCTGGATGTAGTGATCGGCGGCTCCCAAAAGGCTACGATGATTTCCTCCGGCTTGTCCTTTGTGAGCGTGAGCGACAAGGCGTGGAAGATGATTGAGAAGTCCAGACTGCCTCGCTATTACTTTGATTTCGCCAAAGAGCGTAAGAATCTCGCGAAGGGAGAGTCCAGCTATACTCCGGCCATAACCCTGGTGGTCAGCCTGCACGCCGCGCTGAACTACATCAAGCAAATCGGGCGCGAGACCCTCATCGCCAACGCCGCGATGCTGGCGGAGGCCACGCGCGAGGCCGCGAGGGCCATGAACCTGCGGCTGTTCGCCAGTTGCTCGCCGGCTAACGCCGTCACCGCAGTCTGTGCGCCCGAGGGCATAGACTCCGGGGCGATCATTGAGGAGATGCGGGCTCGCTTCGGGACGATCGTCTCCAACGGCCAGGGTTCGATGAAGGGCAAGATCTTCCGCCTCGCTCACCTGGGCTATTACGACGCTTGCGACCTCTTTGCCGCGCTTGCGTCCCTGGAAATCGCCCTGCTCAAGGTCGGACATAAAGTTGAGCTGGGGAGCGGCGTGCGCGCCGCACAAGAGGTTTACCTCCGCCATTCCTGAGGAGTAGTCAGAAGACAGGAGCCAGGAGTCAGAATGAAGAACGCCGTGTGTGGCGGGCTTTGTTCTGACTCCTGGCTCCTGACTTCTGACTCCTTTGAATCATGAAAATTCTTGTTGCTGACAACATTGCCGAAAACGCGCTGAACCTCTTGCGGGCACAGGCCCCCTGGCAGGTGGTCTATCTGCCGCAGACCAAGACCCCGGTTGGGGAGGAGATCCGCGAGGCGGACGCCTTGCTGGTGCGCAGCGCTACCAAGGTGACGCCCACACTTCTGGAGCACGCCACCCGCCTGCGCGTCATTGGTCGCGCCGGAGTCGGCGTCGACAACGTGGACCTCGACGCCGCCACGAAGAAAGGCATCGTGGTCATGAACACGCCCGGAGGCAATGCCGCCAGCGTCGCCGAGCACACCCTGGCACTCTTGCTGGCTTTGGCGCGCCGCGTCCCGCAGGCGGACCGTTCCCTTAAAGAAGGGCGGTGGGAGAAAAAGGCCTTCACCGGGGTCGAGCTCAGGGGAAAGACGCTGGGACTCATCGGCCTGGGTAACATCGGGACCGAGGTCGTTCGCCTGGCCCAAGCCTACCAGATGGAGGTGATCGCTTACGATCCATATGTATCTTCCTTGATCGCTGGCGAGCAGAACGTCAAGCTGGTATCGATGGAGGAACTGCTGAAGGCCAGTGACTTCGTCAGCCTGCACGCTTCGGCCACGCCGGAGACGCGCCACCTGCTGAACGCCCGCACGCTGGCCTTGGCCAAGCCCGGGGTTCGCATCGTTAACTGCGCGCGCGGCGACCTGATCGACGAAGCCGATCTGCTGGCGGCCTTGGAAACCGGCCATGTGGCAGGGGCGGGATTGGACGTCTTCGAGACCGAGCCACCTCCCGACTTGCGCCTGGCGGCTCATCCGCACGTCATCGCTACACCGCATATCGCCGGGTCCACGGAAGAGGCACAGGAGATCGTCGGTATTCGCATCGCCGAACAGGTGCGCGATTACCTGCTAACCGGCATCGCGCGCAACGCCGTCAATATGCCGCCCATTTCGCCCGAAGAGTACAAGAAGCTCGAACCCTACCTTCAGTTAGGAGAGAAGCTGGGGGCATTTCTGGCCCAGGTGGCGGCCGGCGCTCTCGAAGAAATCCGCATTAGCTACGACGGCGGCTTGGCCGATCTCAACACGCATTTGGTAAAAAACGCCGTGCTCAAGGGCGTCCTCAACCAGATTCTCTCGGAGGAAGTAAACCTGGTGAACGCCGGAACCTACGCGCAAGGCCGAGGCATCCAGGTGATCGAACTGCGCAGTTCGCGGCGGGCGGCTTTCGCGAACTCCTTGGGTATCGCCCTCAAGACCGAGACGGACTGCTCGTCCGCGCTCGGGATGGTCGGCTTGCGTAATTCGCTGCGCATTCTCGGAATAAACGACATCGACATTGAAGCGCCCCTGCGCGGTACCCTTCTCTACATTCGAAATCGGGATGTGCCGGGCGTCATCGGACGCGTGGGGACCGTCCTCGGCGATCGCGGCGTCAATATCGCCAGCTTTGCCCTGGGACGCAACCCCGATTCGCGTGAGGCTATTGGTCTGGTCAACGTCGATAGCCCCGTTTCCGCCGAGACGCTGAACGACATCCGCGCCATCCCTGCCGTCCGTTTGGCACGGGTGATCGAAGTCTGATAACAGAATAGTGAATTGTGAGTGGTGAATAGCGAAAGGGTGACGCAGAGATTTGAAACTCCGATAGCAAGAGCCCACGGTGGGCTATTCGGCAGCTTGTCGCTGTCGTTTCATAGGTCAGCCGTCCAACCGTTATCAATATGAATCTCACACTGCTTAAAGCACTGATCGTGCTGGTGCCATTGTGCATGCTGTTTTCTGGTTCGGTAGTCTTGTTCTTCAGAGGAAAGAGTGCCTGCGCCCTCCTGCAGCTGCTGGGCGCAGGATGTCTTGTTGTGGTAGTTCTTACTCATGTGTTCGAGGCGCTTCACTTGTTTCCTTGGATGCATTGGGGGCTCGAGCACAGCATTGGTCATTACCTGGATTTGTGGAGTGCTGCTCTGGGTCTAACCTTGTTTCCCGTAGGATATTTACTTAATGCGGTTGCAAAACGACGCGCCTAATAACCGCCGCCCTGAACCCGGTGCCATTCCAACTCTCTCCGGTGAAGCTGCGTACGTCCGCTAGCGTGCAGGTGCTTTTTTTCTTGTCCTTACACGAAACACAGTTCAGAATCCATTACTTCTGGTGAACAAGGTCTGGGTTTTCAAGATCAATACGAAACGGGGTTGGGAGTTCGACCAGTACTTCCGGTCGCGCGCCCGAGGCCCGGTAGAGATGGGCGATGAAGGTTGGATCAGGAGCGCCTCCAGCCTCCGCTACCTGCGTGAAGAGGTCAAGAAGGGTGATCTGTTTCTGTGCTATGAGACGGACCGCAAGCAGATGGTGGGTGTGGCGCGCGCCGCGTCGAACGGTCGAGAGCGCGACTTGACGCACAAAGTATCCCTCATCGACTTCTGCCCGCCGCGCGAGGCTGTGCGCCTGCAGAATCCCCTCGTTCGCCGCCCCGACCTCGACCACATTCTCGCCTTCACGCCGCAGCGTGGCCGCGGCACCATCCAGCCCATCAACCGCGATGAGTTCGTCCGCCTGCGCCGCATCATGCTGGGCAAGAATCCGAGCCAGGGAAAATCGCTCCGGCGGCTTCTGGACAGGCTATGAGCCGGTGTCGGTCTCAGCGGTAGGCTTCCGAACGATGGCGCACGCCGAAGATACGCATGGCGTTCTGTTGGAGGGTGAACAGGACGCGATAATCGCCCACTGCGTAGCCGGAAGCTGCCCGCCATGTCGCCGTGCAGCATAGTGACATCGCCGGAACCAGTGCGGGCGAAATGCAGAATCCCTTCAAACAGGCGCATCGCCGTGGGGCGGTCCAGGACGCGCACATCAGCTTTGGCCTTATCGAGCCACTCTATGCCGTAGGGCGGCATTAGCGGGTGTCATCCGGTGGGCAAGGAAAATCTTCTGGTTCGAGGTCGAACTCAGCCAGCACATCCTTCATGGGAATGCCTTTGCCGCCGCGTTGTCGAAACCACGCCTGACCCTCGTGAAAGCGGCCGCGGTCTTGCTCTGTGACAGGTTCGTCGTCAGGTCGGGCGGTAGATACAGCGCGGGCTACCGGATCGAGCAGCATAAACTCCAGGAATCGAATGGCGGTAGCAACCTGGGAGGGTGGCAAGCGTTCGATCAGTTCATGCGCGTGCTGCTTCTCTGAGAGTGGTTCCATACTTGTTCCGTTTAGCCGCTA
>DATJKY010000192.1:0-7036 GCA_035490955.1 Terriglobia bacterium
GGTGCTTAACTCGTTGCGCGGGGAGTTTGCCACGCAGAGTTTGACCCTGCTGCGGCCTGGGGGGCGGTTTGTGGAGATCGGGGTTCGCGAGGTGCGATCGGCGCAGGAGGTGGCGACGCTCGCCCCTGGTGTCAGGTACGAAGCGTTTGATCTGCTCGAAGTCTATCGCGAGAAGCCAGAGGTAATTCGCGGAGTACTGGCGCAAGTGGTGGCAGCGCTTGCGGCTGGGCAGCTCCGGCCGATACCGCACACAGTGTTTCCAATGCAGGCGGCCAAGCAAGCGCTGCAGCTGATGCTACAGGCCAAACACACCGGCAAACTCGTGCTTTCGTTGGCCCAGCCATCTCCACCTCACCTCCATAAAAATGACGGGACTCGTGGTCGGAGTACCTGGATCGAGCAGCTTGAGCAAACCCCGGTGTCACGCCGGCGGACAGTATTGACCTCTTTGGTCCGAGAGGAAATTGGCCGGGTCCTTGAAGCAGGCGCCGACCATGGCATTGCTCCGCGCCAACGCCTGTTCGATTTAGGGTTCGACTCGCTGATGGCCGTGGAATTGAGGAATCGGTTGTCTTCGGCCTTGATGTGTTCGCTATCCACAACCCTGCTGTTCGACTATCCTACGCTCGAAGCCTTGGTCGACCATTTGTATACCGTTGTTCCCGGCCTGGCATCTGAAATCCCAGCGACAGCAGAACCCAAGCCGTCAGCATCCGTCCTTGACGCGAAGAAGGCCGCTTTGGACCAAATGTCCCAAGCCGAATTGGAAGACCTGCTCGCCGAAAAACTTCGTGCAATAGCGTAGTTTGGAGAAGAGCCCGCCGGACACACAAGCATGGCACGCACCAGTCGGTAGAGCATCCATGATAGCGCATGGTAATAGCCAGGACCAGCGGGGGTTGATCAAGAATGCCCTGCTAAAGATCGATGAGCTGCAAGGAAAGCTTAGGGCGTACGAAGCCGAAAAAAATGAACCGATTGCCATCGTTGGAATGGGGTGCCGATTTCCAGGTGGTGCCGACAGTCCTGAAGCCTTTTGGGAACTGCTGCATCACGGGCAGGACGCAATTACAGAAGTTCCGCCAGATCGTTGGGACATCGACACTTATTACGATATTAATCCCAATGCCCCTGGCAAGATGTCTACTCGGCACGGAGGGTTTCTAGAACGCATTGACGAATTCGATCCTCTGTTTTTTGGCATTTCGCCGCGAGAGGCGGCCTCAATGGATCCGCAGCAGCGGCTTCTGCTTGAAGTCGCCTGGGAAGCCCTGGAACATGCGAATATCCCGGCCGATCGGTTGTATGGGAACCCAACCGGCGTATTCATTGGCATTATCAGCCAGGACTACGCCCAACGCCTGTTGACCTCGCCATGGCTCGACCGGATCGATGCGTATACCGTAACAGGATCCTCGTTGGGCATAGCGGCAGGCCGGCTATCATATTGTTTCGGATTGACCGGCCCCAGTTTCAGTGTAGACACCGCTTGCTCTTCGTCTCTTGTCGCGTTGCATCTCGCTTGTCAAAGCCTCCGCCGCAAGGAATGTGACCTCGCAATAACCGGCGGGGTGAACCTAATGCTGGAGCCGGGGCTGAGTATCAACTTCTCCAAGGCAGGGATGCTCGCTCCTGACGGGCGGTGTAAGACGTTCGACGAGGCCGCGGACGGCTACGTCCGGGGAGAGGGATGTGGTCTTCTTGTTCTGAAAAGGCTCTCCGACGCGAAGAATGCTGGCGATTGTATTTGGGCCTTGATTCGGGGTTCAGCCGTCAACCAGGATGGCGCGAGCGGCGGATTGACGATCCCAAGTGGCCCCTCCCAGGAGCAAGTCGTCCGTCAGGCGCTGGCCGATGCTGGTGTATCGGCCGGGTCCGTTTCATATGTTGAGGCCCATGGTACTGGGACGGCGCTTGGCGATCCCATCGAACTTGGCTCTTTGGACCGGGTCTTTGGTGCCACGCGTTCGATTGCAAACCCACTATATATTGGCTCGGTCAAAACAAACATAGGACATTTGGAAGCTGCCGCGGGAGTTGCCGGGGTCATCAAGCTTCTCTTGGCCCTTCAACATGAATGGCTTCCAATTCACCTGCATTGCCAGAACCCGACTCCTCGCTTCCCCTGGGCGGAAAAACCACTCCGTGTTGTGAGCGAACGTCGATCTTGGCCGCGGGGAGAGGAGCCCCGCGTTGCCGGCATCAGTAGTTTTGGCTTCAGCGGTACCAATGCTCATGTCATCTTTGAGGAAGCCCCATTCCCAGAGAGGAACGAGGCGGTAGAGCGGTCAAGACCAGATGAGGACAAGCTTCATCTCTTGGCTTTAAGCGCCTCATCCAAGGATGCCTTGACCGCATTGGCCCGCCGGTACCGAGATCATCTGCGCGCCAACCCTGGAATCGTTCCTGCAGATCTGTGTGCAACTGCTGCATTGGGGCGCGCTCATCTGCATGATCGTTTGTCGATCGTTGCCTCGACGACTGCTGAATTCGCCGAGCACATGGATGCCTTTGTCCAGGGGAAATCGTCCGCTTGCATCGTGTCGCATGGTGTCGAAGGAGAGACTCCGCCTTCCCTCGCATTTCTCTTCACCGGTCAGGGCTCGCAATACCCGGGCATGGGAAAGCAGCTTTATCGGACCCAGCCCGTTTTCCGCGAGGCCATCAACCGGTGTGCGGAGATTCTCCGCCCGCTGTGCGATCTCCCGCTGACCGAACTGCTCTTCTGCGCCGAGCAGAATTGCCTTGATCTGACTCTCTACACTCAGCCCGCCCTGTTCTGCTTCGAGTATGCCCTTTCCGAGCTATGGCAATCCATTGGTGTGCGACCGGACGCAGTGTTGGGACACAGTCTCGGCGAGTATGTGGCGGCCTGCGTAGGCGGGGTGTTCAGTCTGGAAGACGCCATCAAACTGATCGCGGCGCGCGCCCGCCTCATGCAAGCATTGCCCCGAGGCGGCGCCATGGCCACGATTTTCGCGCCGGAGGCTCGGGTTTCGCAAGCATTGACCGGGCGCGTCGACAGACTGTCCATAGCGGCGCTCAACGGTCCCGGCAATGTAGTCCTCTCGGGCGATAAAGCCGTCCTGGAATGGACATTGGCTGAGATGCGGGACGAGGGCATCGGGTATTGCGAGATGAACGTCTCTCATGCCTTTCACTCCCCGCTGATGGAGCCCATGCTGGCAGAGTTTGAGAAGATTGCCGCGGAGGTGAATTATCGCCCTCCCGCTCTCCCGCTTGTCTCCAACCTGACCGGTGCAGTGACTGGCGGCGAAATCACGCAGCCCGCGTATTGGGTCAAGCATATCCGGCAGGCGGTGCGGTTCGCGGACGGTATAGCATCTCTGCGGAAGCAGGGTTGCCAGGTGTTTGTGGAGATCGGACCCAACCCGACTTTGTTGGGCCTGGTGCGTCACTGCTGTCCCAATGGCGGGGTCCTGGTTCCCAGTTCGCGGCGCGCTGACAACGAGCAGTTCTTACGAGCCGTGAGCGATCTTTATGCCCATGGGGTCGCGATCGACTGGAAGGCTGTGCACCGAGAGCAGCCCTGGCGCGCCCTGACACTGCCAACTTATCCGTTTCAGCGCCGGCGGTATTGGGTAGATGGAGTCAAGCATACCGCCAGATCCCGCAGGGCCATTCGTGGAGCGATGGAGCACCCACTCCTCGGATGGCGTTTGGAGATGCCAGGCTCAGCGAGGGGTGAGGTGCGCTACGAGCAAGACCTGGACAAAGGGAGTTTTATTCGCCACCATCGGGTTTTTCAGCGCGCAATTCTTCCCGCTGCCGCGTATCTGGAGATGGGGTTGGCTTTGGCGAGCCGTAACACGAGCCGCCTAGCGCCGCCACGATTCCCCGTCTTGAAGAACGTGACGATCCAGCGAGCCTTGGTTCTTGCCGAGGATCACGACCGGACGATTCAGATGGTCATGACTCCGGAGGCTTCAGAGCCGGCTTTATCGATCGCCCGTTTTGACATTTATAGTCTGAGCGAAGACGAGCTTGGACAGGCGCCGATGTGGACCTTGCACGTTAGTGGGCAAATCTGCCACGAGGCTTCTTCCCGTGTTCCCCCGCCTAGAAAGCTCGAAACCGCGCAAGCTGAATTCGAGAATGAAATTGCCGTCACGGCGTTTTACCAACACTGCCATGAGCGAGGACTTGTTTATGGCCCTGACTTTCAGATCCTGAAACGATTGTGGCGGGGCGAGGGACAGGCAATGGGTTTCGCGCAATTGCCTGAACGGTTGGCTGGAGAGGCAGAGCAGTATCACGTTCATCCGGTTCTGCTCGATGCTTGTCTTCAGGTCCTACTGGCCATCTTGCCCGAAAGCGGCCAGGGTGAGATCTGGCTGCCGGTCGGATTGAAGCGGTTCCAACTGTATCGCTCACCGGGTACACAGCTATGGTGTCACGCTCGGCTTCAGGTTGTGGAAGACGTGGGTCACCAGACCTTCTTGGCCGATCTTTCCTTGCTTGACCCATATGGAGCGACGGTCGGACGGGTCGAGCAGTTGCGGGCCAGGAAGGCTGATCCGTCAATTCTGCTGGGTGCCTTGCCGGATCTAGAGAGCTGGCTCTATGGGGTCGACTGGCGTCCTCAGGGATTGTGTGATCCGCGTGTAAACGCGACGCGGCTTCCGGCGCCGTCCGAGCTTGGGGAAGAGTTGCGTGGGTCGATGGCGGAATTGATCGACCAATTCCGGCTGGAGGAATACGGAAAAGCACTGGAAGAGCTGGACAAGCTGTGTGTGGCCTACATCCTGACAGCATTCAACGATATGGGCCATGCGTTCCGGTGCCGGGACCAATTCTCGACCTTGGAGCTGGCTGAAACCCTCGGGGTCGTCGATACTCAGCAACCGCTGCTCGACCGTATGTTAGCCATGCTGGCGGAGGAGGGGATCCTCCAGGTAACCCGGACTGGTTGGCAAGTCATTCTGCTCCCGGCTGTGCCACAAACCGATACCGTCTGGCAGTCCTTACGCCTACGCCATCCGCGGATCGAAGTGGAACTCGATCTGGTGCGGCGATGCGGCTCTGCCTTGGCCCAGGTCCTCCAGGGTCGGTGCGATCCGGTGACGGAGCTGTTGTTTCCCGGCGGGGACGGATCAACGCTTGCAGCTCTGTATCGGCTGACCCCCGGGGCACAAGTTGTGAATACGGTCTTGCGTCAAGGGATCTTAACCGTGCTCAGGCGTCTTCCTCAGCGGTGCGGGGTGCGACTTTTAGAGATCGGAGCAGGCACGGGAGGGGCCACCGCAGCCCTGGTGCCCTACCTGCCAGGAGCTCGGACCGAGTATGTCTTCACTGATATTTCCGCCGCATTCACCAGGCGGGCGGAGGCAATGTTCGCGGCCTACCCGTTTGTCCGCTATCAAACGCTGGATATAGAAAAGGATCCACAGGTTCAGGGATTGAGATCCCATAGTTATGACGTTGTGGTAGCCTCGAACGTATTGCACGCAACTGAAGAATTGACACGAACGCTGGGGTTTGTGCGACGTCTATTGGCTCCTGGCGGAATGCTGTTCCTGGTCGAGGGCACGGCTCCCCAGCGTTGGGTGGACCTGGTGTTCGGGATGACGAGCGGATGGTGGCGCTTCTGCGATAAACAACTGCGCCCCTCTCATCCCTTATTATCTGTGCACGAATGGTGCGACGTATTGGGCACCCATGGTTTTCAACCGGCTACCGGCACTGAATGCGTACCGATCCACCAGTCCGTGATCGTGACTCGTGCCAATGGAACGCTGGACGACGATCGTCAGTCCGAGCATTGGCTGATTTTTGCCGATTCCGGCGGGATCGCCCGTGATCTGAGCGAACGTTTACGCGCCGCTCGATCGACCTGTACTCTGGTATACCAGGGAAGCCAATACGCGTGGGCGAGCGAAGATGCGCTGACGATCGACCCCTACCGAGCTAAGGATTACCAGAGTTTACTGGCTGATCTTGGCTCAGCTGGGTTGCGCCATTGTGTGCATCTCTGGAGTCTTGATGCCACGACACAATGCGACGATCGCGCTTCTCTGGTTGTTGGCTCACGGCGATACTGGGAGAGCACCCTGTTGGTGGTGCAGGCTCTGGCTAACGCCCGCGCTGCTCCCCGTCTAACCTTGATCACCCGCGGGGCAGTCTCGGTATCGGGTGAGGCCGTCCCCGGGATAGCTAATGCGCCTCTGTGGGGAATAGGCAAAAGCATTGCGCTGGAACATCCAGAGTTGCATTGCCTCCGCGTCGACCTCGCGCCTGAGCCACAGCCGGATGAGGTCTCTGCCATCATGGCGGAGCTTTCGCGGGAAATCTCGGAACCCACAGAGGATCAGATAGCGTTTCGCGGCGAGCATCGTTACGTAGCGCGGTTGACGCGGCGCGGCATTCGTTTGGACGGAGCAAATGCGAAATTGATCGATCTGCCTCAGACCGAGACCTATGCATTGGGGGTGCCGGCGGGAGGAACGTTAGATGGGCTGACCTGGCATCCGAGGCAGCGCCGCGCCCCGGATGCCGGAGAGGTGGAAATCGAGGTGCGGAACGCCGGACTGAACTTCAAGGATGTCTTGCTGGCCTTGGATATGGTGCCGGCGGCTGGCCCGGTGCTCGGGGGGGAATGCGTCGGCGAGGTCGTGCGCATGGGGGCTGGGGTGACGACGCTGTCGCTGGGGGAGGCAGTATTGGCGATGGCACCGGGCAGCTTGGCGCGTTATGTCACGGTGCCCGCTTACGCGGTCGCGCGGTTGCCCGCGGGGCTCGGCTTTGAGGCGGCGGCGGGCATCCCGGTGGCGTTTTTGACAGCGCTGTATGCGTTGCAGGAGCTGGCCAACCTGCGGGCTGGAGAGCGGGTGTTGATCCACGCCGCGGCAGGCGGGGTGGGACAGGCCGCCATTCAGGTGGCGCAGGCGGTGGGGGCCGAGATCTTCGCCACGGCGAGCGCGAGCAAGTGGGAGGTGCTGCGCGGCCTCGGGGTGGCGCACATCATGAATTCGCGTTCGTTGGACTTTGTCGAGGAAGTGCGTCGGCTGACCAAGGG
>DATJKY010000193.1:0-4114 GCA_035490955.1 Terriglobia bacterium
CGCGACTTGTTGTAATACGTAATGCCATCATCCCTCCGTTCGACTCTCTTCGGCGGGATGGGCCATGTGAAGGAAGCCAGATAGCGTGCTGGTAGCCATTGATCGAGAGGCACGGTCAACCGGCTCGGCGTTTCTGACGCAAGAAGATCGAAGCCATCCTTGTGGTGAACGTAAGTGCGCTCCAAGCGAACATCGTGGAAGATGCCGGTGAGCCTGGGATCGGTGGGAGCGTAGATCATTTCATAGGCTGTTTTGGACCGATTGACGAATTCGTAGCGAAAGCGCACTCCATCGTCTTCGAGCGTAGCCCGCGCCAGCATGTGGAGGCCGCCCTCGAAATCCCGCTCGTATTCCAGGGATTGACCCACCTGCCGCCAACCAGGCCGGTCTCCGTCGAGACCAGGCTGAAATAGATAGAGATGCTTTGCCTCCTTTTCCCCTCGTTTTCGCACCGTGACGTGTTCGGGAAAAAGCACTTCGATAGTTCGATCACTATCCGGGTGGCCAGGCAGAATGATGCGCAGCGTCGGGCAGGTGTTGTCGCTTGCCACGACCAACCGCATTCCGCTCGCATTTTGCACGCCGAATGGCGCTTGCGCGTAGCTGGCGAGGCCGGCGAAGAGCCCAGCAGACAAAATGAAGACGAAGGATCGAGGCACTCGCCTGCGCTCCATAGGGGTTCGTGCCCCATGACCAGCGTTGCTATGGCAGTGTAGTCCTACTCAAGGCATTCCGCTCGTTGGTTTTCTTCCACCTTCCAACTGCGGGTACACTACTGCGAGGATTGAAGCCCAGGCTCTTTGAGAACTGTCACACTCCACCTTCCGTTCACCCAGCGTATTGTTTCCCTTATGCACTGCTCGTCGCTTGGTTCGACAGTTTCCTTCTGCACTTCGTTAAGCCGCCCGTTCTGGATTTCATAAATATTGAGGCCTCCACCACAGGGCCATGGACCTATGAACGCTGCCCGTATCTCGCGAGTCTGGGAATCGAAGGAAATCCCGTTCTCTTTCACTTTAGCCAAGTCCTGCGTCAAAGCGTTGCCAACATAACGACCTGACAGCGGATCAAAGATGTAATACTCACGACTTGCCCATTTTGCTCCGCCATCCCTCACGAAAGAAATGTCCAAGTATCCGTCGAAATTCACATCAGCAGCGGTAAAGAACTGGCAAAGACCCCAATCCCATATGCTATTCGCCTCGATTGTTTGGACGATGGCGTCTGATGGCGGTATCGAAATCTCAATCTTGCCAACGGCGTGTATCTCGCCAGGACCCGTGGCGAGCGGCTGCGTTGTGAGCTTGAATTGATACGCGGGCAACTCTGGGTTGATCGACACCCGCATCGTCATTGTCTCTAGACCGGTTGGCCTTCCCGAACATCTTGGCACACGGTTTTGAGCAAAGTCATCAGCCGTGAAGATCTTCTCAGCTTGCGCCGAGCAGGCAATGTCAGAACATAGCATCGCAAGAAAGGCGCAGACGAACTTCCGCATGTCTGGCGGTACCTTTCGTAACAGGTTTTTCTGACCGTAGGTCCTTAGACCAGGAGGCGGTTGTGTTACTCATTCGTCGCATGCATGCTCTACGGCACCCTATCGAGCAAAACAGGGCTTGACTCGGCCGAACAGCCCACGGTCAGGAAAAACACTGACCGTGCCTACCGTGATTACCGCTACATGTTCAAGGTTAATGGTTTTGGCTCAGCCGGCGGAAGTATTCTGCCACCGCGTCCTTGTAACCCGCGGGCACTCGAAGGGACTCGCCGCTGCGGATCTGGCCCGGCTCTTTCTCGTCCAGCTCACGGCGCAGTTGCAGCTCCAGTTTATCCACACTTGTCAGAACTTGGGTGCGGAGCTGCTCGACCAGCGCCGGATTGCCAGGAAAGCGGCCGGGACCCAAGTGTTGCAGCTCGCGGATGAGATCCTGCACGTCGGCAAGCGGAGCCGGTTCGCCCCGAAGCTCCTGGCGCAGCGCGTTGAGTTCGCGCATGGCCTCCCGCAGAGCCAGCTCAATCGAAGCCGCGGAATCTGGTGTCGGCTGCCGCTCAACCCCCGGCGGCTCAACGGTGCCGCCAGTGTCAACACCGCCCTGCCAGACGCGCGGTCCGCCCGGAGGCCCCGAATGGAAGCCGTCACTTGCACTTCCACCCTGACCTCGCTGGCCGCCTTGTCCCCTACGCTCCAGAGCTCCAGCGTCGGAGCGCGTCTGCTGGCCCGGCCGGTCGGTTCCCTGGTCCATGTTGCGTGCCAGGGTTTCCAAGTGGCTGCGAAGGCGCTCCACACGATCGAGGGCCTCCTCAGGATTCTGCCCGCCAGTGAGAGCCTGTTGAGCCTGGCGCACCTGTTCGCTAAGACGCTGCAGGTCGGCTGCGATTGCCGGTTCGTCCGAAATAGGACCCGGGGAGGGCGAATTGGAGTTGGGATCCACACCCCTACGAACTGAGTCAGCGCTCTTCTGAAGGCGGGACTGGAGTTGAGATCGCTCCAGGTTGCCGAGGGCCTCCCGCAGTTTGGAGGCAGCGGAGGGCTCGCCCGAGGCTAGCTCGCGCATAGCGCCCTGCATTTCTCTTTGCAGGCGCGATAGGTCGTGAGCCAGGCGTTGGCGATCGGCGGCGAGCTTTGCTTGTTCGCCAAGCCTGGCATCGGACTGCTGCTGGCCGGAGGAGTTGGCCGCACCCTGGTTGGCGTCACCGCCGGCGGTCCGCATGCGATTTGCTTGGTCACGCTGTTCGCTCGCCAGGCGTTCGGCCTCACGCGCCAGAGAATCGAGCCGTCCCGAAGCTCCCTGCTGTCGCAATGCCTCCAGCAGACTTGTAGCCTCCCGAAGCCGGTCGGCAGCACGGCGAGCATCAGCTTCACTCGGTTGCGGCGAGGCCGCGCGGCGCATATCCTCGTTGGCTTGGCGGAGGCGGTCGAGGGCCTGCTGAACGCGCTGGTCGCCCTGGGACCCGCCGCCTGTGCCCGCCTGGCTTGAGGACCGAGAGCCACCCTGCTGATTGCCCTGTGCAAGCTGCTCCATCTGGCGCTGTAACTGCTCAGCGTCGCGGCGCAACATCTCCTGCTGCCAGCGCTGCTCGAAGCTTTGACTCTTGTTGCTTCGCTGCTGCTCAGCCAGTTCCTGCTCGCGGCGGGCTAATTCATCGAGCTTCTTAAGTGCCTCGTCGATCTCTTGGGCTCGCTGGTCAGCTGAGGCAGCCGTCTGTTCAGCCTCGTACTGGTTCTTTTCGGTATCGAGCTCAAGGTCAAAAAGACTTTCCAGGTCGCGCCCGGCGGCGCCCCCACCGCCTCCACCGCCCCGGCTGCCAAAGGCCACCTCAATTCGGCGAAATGTCGCTTCCGCACGGAGGAGATGCTGCAAGGCCTTCTGCTCGTCGGCAATGGCGTCCTGCCACTTCTGGCGCTGCAGCTTCTCGGCAGCTGGACCCATCGCTTCCGCGGCGGCATTCATGTCCTTCTGGAAACCGCTGAACTCCTCATTCTCCTCGGTCAGTTCACGCCTCTCGAGGCGGCCAGCCAGAGAAAGGGCCTGGTCGCGGAGCTTCGACTGAACTTGCGAGAGGAATTTGCCATTTTCGGCGGCTTCCTGCTGGGAAGCCTTCTTCTGGCCCTGCTGCTTCCAAGTGGCAGCGATAATTTCTTTCTCGCGTTGCGATATTTCGTACGGCACGCTCCCTTGCATGCCTCCCCCGCCGCCGGTCATCTGGGACTGGGAGTACTCTCTCTCAAAGGGCTCGGCCTGGATAAAGAACATATCCGTGCGGGATTCGAGGCGGGCATTCTTTGCCTTCGCATACAAGCTCACCACGTCGCCAGGGACCAGCTTGAAGTTCTCAAGCTCAATGGTGGTGGAGGCGTCGGCCTCTTTAACGCCTTTTTGCTTGAGCATGTTGACGGTTTGTTCGGCGCCGCCATTAACCGAATAGTGGAGACTGATGTCGTCGAGACCGTAGTCGTCTTCGGCCTTCACTGAAACGGTGACCTCTTCGATGGGACTGGAGCGGTAGTCGCGACCCGGCCGTGTGATGCGCACATCCGGCGCGTTTGCCGTTCGGGCTTCGATGAAAAAGTCATCGGAGAGGCGGATACGCTGCCCCTGGTCGAGGGCGGCCA
>DATJKY010000194.1:0-6931 GCA_035490955.1 Terriglobia bacterium
GTGGTGGTCGCCCTGCTTGGGGCAAAACTAACCGACTGGATCCTCGCGCGCGGGGCCCTTTCTCTAAATACCCTTGCTTTCGGGGGCGGGACGTTCCTTGGTGGGTTCTTGTTGGCAGTGCTCGCCTGGTACTTTGCTGCATACTGGGTGAAAATCCCGCTGCTGCGCTTGGGTGACGCTTGTGCGCCTTCTCTGGCCCTGGGCGTGGCCATAGTCAGAATCGGATGCTTCGGCGCCAGTTGCGACTACGGTAAGCCCACAAATTTACCCTGGGCTGTGGTCTTTACGCGACCGGATGCGGTGCGTCTGACGGGCGTGCCACTCGGGGTTCCGCTTCATCCTTCGCAGCTCTACGAAAGCGCGTTAGGAGTGGTTTTGTTCGGGTTCTTGCTGATGCTTGAGCGCAGGCCCAGGCGGCCAGGGACCTCGATATATGCTTTCGCAGGCCTATATTCTGTGGGGCGCTTCCTGCTCGAATTCCTGCGCGGGGATATCGACCGCGGCTTCTGGGGCCCCTTTTCTGCCTCGCAATGGCTCTCCTTCCTGGTGCTGCTGTTCTTGGCTGGCTTCTATCTGCACGCCATCCGGGAAGGGAGGGCGTAGCAGGCAGGTGGGACGGTTTGGGCTGGCGATCTTGCTTACAGTTGGTGTGGTCCTCACGCTGTGGCCTGTAACTGGGATGGCATCACAAGCGCCAGACACTGATGAGGGCTTTCGGCTGCTGTACGAATTACAGTTTAAGCAGGCTCGCACGAGATTCCTCGCGTGGCAGCAAACACACCCAGAAGACGAGCTAGGCTATGCGTGGCTTGCCGCCAGCTATCTCTTCGAGGAACTCTATGAGCAAGGGGTGCTGACCTCGGAGTTCTTCCTCGATGACGAGAGGCTCTTAGGAGGTATACGGGGCCGGCCAGACACACAGCGTGGCAGCGCGTTTCGAGCGGCGGTTATGAGGGCGGAGGAACTTGCGCGACGGCGGCTCAGAACTAACTCAACGGATTCTGACGCGCTCTTCACTCTAACGATCACTACAGGGATGCTAGCTGATTACACCGGCTTGGTCGAAAGACGGCAGCTCGAAAGCTTGAAGCTGACACGAGAGGCGGAAAGGTACGCCGAAACCCTGCTGACCGTAAAGCCGAATGCCGTAGATGCTTATGTCACGCTCGGAGCAGCAAACTATATCATCGGCAGTTTGCCGGCGCATAAGCGCTTCTTTCTTTGGCTCGGAGGAATCCACGGTGACCGACTGCGCGGAGTGATGCAACTGCAGATGGCCGCGATGGAGGGTCACTACTTGCGCCCTTTCGCGAAAATCCTGCTCGCCCTGGTGGCGCGGCGCGAAAACGAGCCTGAGTTAGCCCTAAAGTTGTTGGAAGAGCTCAATGGAGAATTTCCTGGAAATCCTCTCTTCCGCCGCGAACTCGCACTGCTGAAGGAGAAGTGACGACCTCGGCTTGGTGGTCCGTGGGTGGATGCGAGGTGCTTCTCTCTGTTTCCAGGACCCGGATGGGAACCTCTGCGAGTTTCTCGCGTTGCACGTGGAGCCATCCCCGGCTAGCAACGTGGACTTAGGCTCGTCAGTAAGCGAAGTCTTCCGGGTGTGCACAACTGACTCCCCAACCGTCGGATCTCTCTGCCACAAGCGGCACTCTAGTGCATCACCGTGTTTTACAGATGAAAACAAAAGTAGACACGAAGTTAGGACATCGTTGCTCAATGGCCGAGCCACGATCAGGGAGGGCAAGATGAAGAGTAGACGCAGGGACTTTTTCTGCCGCGCTCTCACCGGAGCCGGACTCCTGGCGGGTGCCAGCGCATGGGCTGGCCAGAAGGGCTCCTCGATGGAGCAACAGGGCATGAATCGGGCCGATAAAGCGCGGCGAGCTGCAGGGGACTCCGTTCCTGTTGAGACGCCGGACGTCCCCAACCTGCCCCACACGCTTGATCACGGTGTGAAGGTCTTTCAGTTAGTCGCTGAACCCGTACAGCGGAAGATCGTGCCTTACAAAACGATGGACGTGTGGGGATACAACGGCAGTTGTCCGGGGCCCACTATCCAGGTCAGACAGGGCGACCGAGTGCGTATTGTCCTCGATAACCATCTTCCCGAATCGACCAGCATGCACTGGCACGGCTTTGAGATCCCCATCCAGATGGACGGAATGCCCTATATCAGCCAAAAACCGATCCCTCCGGGTGGACGCTTCGTCTACGAATTCGACTTACACCAGCACGGCACGTTCTTCTATCATTCGCACGGGGCCATGCAGGAAATGATGGGCATGATCGGGATGTTCATTATGCACCCGAAAGCGCCCTATCAGCCCAGAGTCGATCATGATTTCGGGATCATTTTGCAGGAATGGGCCATTCTTCCCGGTAGCACCATTCCCAACACCGCCAATATGGAATTCAACTGGCTGACTTTCAACGGCGTAGCCAGTCCGATGACCACACCCATGCTGGTGCGGCTCGGAAGCCGAGTCCGTATGCGGTTCGTTAACCTGGGAATGGACCACCACCCTATTCACCTTCACGGACACACATTTGCCGTGACTGGCACTGAGGGAGGCCGGCTACCGGCGGCAATCTGGACTCCGGGTAACACGGTCTTGGTAGGAGTGGCACAAGCTCGAGATGTCGAGTTCGTGGCCAACAATCCGGGTGACTGGATGGTCCACTGCCACCTTCCTCACCACATGATGAATAGTATGTCTGATTTGCTTCTGAAAGGAGCGGTCGTTGAGGACCGGATGATCATGACGGCTGCCACAAATGATACCCAGGCCTTGAGCCAAATGCAGACCCTCGCCAACACCATCGGCGTGGAACATGTCCACCATGCGCCCATTTCGCCCAACGCCAACTCGGTGCCCGGATTCCCACAGGATGCCTTCATGGAGATGGGTATGGACAAGGCCGTGTACAAACCTGAGAACTACGGTCTTCCATTCAACTGGAGCGCCGACATGATGGGGATGATGACCCTACTCAGGGTCTTACCTGACGAGATGTACGACAAGATCATGGATCTGAGAAGCGCGGGTCCACATGAAGCGCCGGCAAGGACACCGTGTGTGCGGAACACCACCACGACTAATTCGGAGGAAAAGGAACGCCCGGGAAAGGGATGGTTGCCATGACGAAGCCCGTGAAATGGCTTTTTCCCCTTGCATGCTGCAGCGTGTTGTTTTTGCGAACAGCGGCCTGGGGGCAGGACGACACCCTGCAGAGTTTGCGCATACCGGCAGCAGCACAACACGACAACCAGTTACAACAGCACAATCAAGAGCAAAGGCACCAAGAGCAGCATCAGGAACATCATGAAAAGCGGGATGTGGACGCCTCCGGACAAAATCAGCAGCAGGAAATGGAACACACGCATCACCACGGGGAGATACCCATTGTGGCGCCTGAGACACCGCACCTGGGACGGGCACAAGAACGAGCGACTGGAGCGGTCTATCGGCTCGAGGAGCTGGAGCGGATAGCGTTGGCGCGCAACCCCACCCTGGCACAGGCAGCGGCAGAGATTGACTCGGCCAGGGGCCGCAGACTTCAATCCGGTTTGTACCCCAATCCCAAGGTGGGATACGAGGGGGAAGAGATACGGGGAGGCGCCTATGGTGGGGGCGAGCAGGGATTCCTAGTAGAGCAGGTGTTCGTCACGGCTGGCAAACTCGGCTTGGACCGCAAGGTCGGCGATGCCGAAATCCGACGGGCCGAGGCGGAGGCGGAGGCCCAGCGCTTCCGGGTGCTGAACGCAGTCCGAATCGCTTACTATCGAGTGCTCGCCGGTCAGGAAATGCTGGACGCGAAAACCGACCTTCAACGTATTTCACGGGAAATCCTCAAGATCACCAGCCAGCTCCACAACGTCGGCCAGGCAGACGATACCGAGGTTCTACAGGCAGAGATCGAAGCCCAAGAGGCGGACATTGCAGTGATCACACAGCAGAACGCGCTCGCTCGATTGTGGACAGCTCTTACGGTTGTGGTCGCAAGTCCCCATCTGCAAGTCGGAACCGTGCAAGGAAACCTGGAAGCGGATCTGCCTCAACTCGACGAACCGCAGCTGTTGGACTCGCTGCTGAAGGAGAGTCCTGCCATCAAAATAGCCCAGGCTGAGCTGACGCGTGCTGAGGCTCGTCTCTCCCGGGCCCGGCGTGAACCTATACCCGATATTGAGGTCAAAGCCGGCCTCCAACAAAACAATGAGCCTCTAGAAGGAGCACGAAGTGTGGGAGTTCAAAGCTTTGCTGAAGTTAAGGTGCAGCTTCACATCTTCGACCGTAACCAGGGCAACGTGGCGGCCGCCAAAGGCGATGTAGAAAAAGCCCAGAAGGAATTGCAGCGTATTGACCTAATACTGAGGGGGCGTTTCGCCGCAACAGTTCAGAATTACCACAACGCACGGATTGTAGTCGAGCGCTACCACGACGAGATACTTCCGCGCGCTCAACGGGCCTATGAACTGATGTTGACGCGGTACGGCCTGATGACTGCCTCCTTTACGCAGGTGCTGAATCTCCAACGCACGCTCTATGCGACCGAGACCGGTTACATCTCAGCTTTGGGTGCCCTGTGGACGAATTCGATTGTGCTGCAGGGCTTTCTCCTGACCGGAGGCTTGGAAACGCCCGGTCACTCGGTTGAGGTCGAACTCGAATCCATGCCAGCGAGCAGCATGTTCAACCGGCCGAATCCTCGCTCGATGGGAAACTCTCCTGTAGCACCCGGTGGTATGGATTCCTCGATGGACAGGTAGAGGTGCCCTGATCGATCATCTGTCCCCTGGGTGAGTCTGAACTCAGGAACCCGAACTGACGGTCCGGTCGATTGATCTCGGTCTTGGGAGAAATCCCGATCCTCCGCCCTGCCGTCGGTGTTTTCGGCCGCCTGAAGGGCAGAAGAATTGGTGATGGAGCTTTGTAACTTTCCGCCGGGTTCGCAATCTAACGGACCGACGGCGCTCAGATAGCGCGAAATTTCAGAGCAAGAGTCGTGAAGGAGGCTCATTTGAAAGTAATTGGAAAGTTGAAGTTGATTCACTCTGTCGCTGTTGCGACCCTGGCACTGTGTCTTTCCCCAAGTCTGGGCAAGGCGCAGGTATTCCACGCCAAGTTTACTCTACCTTTCGAAGCCCAGTGGGGGACATCGGTATTGCCCCCGGGCGATTACACGTTTTCGATCTCGCGGCCCACTCCGTCCACTCAGTACGCGGTCTTCCTCAGAGGAGAAGGTAAGAACGCAATTATTCTGCCTTTGACAGGGCCGGATGACAGGGTCAGTTCCGACCAGAGCAAGTTGACGCTCGTTAACACGGGAGGAAGGTACGTGGTTCGGTCGCTCGAAGCGGCGGAACTCAACGAGACCTTCGAGTACCCGATAGCCAAGACCCAGACGAAGCAGATGGCCGGTAATCGCGATCTCGTGCGGTACATCCCTGTTTTCAGCTCCGGAGGTTAATATCTTCTGACAAGGGGGAAACTTCGGGTCAAGCCCATCTTCTTATCTCCTCATGAAGCTTACTGAGGGCTTGGCCCTGAGGTTCTAATCAAAAGGAGGCGTTGAACGTTATATTGGTGACGCCTGCCTAGTCGCAACCGAGGGGCCCGCCGCACTCAACCAGCTTGCGGGCGCTAGTCCGGGGGGAAGCTGAACTAGGTCCTTTGATCCGACCGCGGTCCTTTCTCGTACAACCTTACGGAGCGGCGAGCCCGCCGCTTGGAATTCAATCGGCCTTCGTCGAACATAGTTTAGTTAGACGGAAGGACCAGAATCTCATTTGACGGGGAACGAACCGATGAAACGCCAATATGTCCTATCTTCGCACTCAATTCAGTCGACTTTTCAGAGCAGGTCCTCAACCCCTGCGGTGTCGCAGCACCCAAGTGCAAGGCCTATTTGAACACATCCCAGCACAACAGGTCGGTCCAGAACCAAACCGGGCCCTCGGGGTAGTGCAAGTGGCAAGCCTGTCGGAGGCCGAAGGTGTTCCATCTCCGTGTGAGTTTGAGCCGAACAAGCTCGCACTCAAGATCGACGAGGTAGTTCCAGCCGATGTGGGGATTATTGAGGGCGTAGTTAGCAAAATCATGGCCCTTATCCAGCAGGCAGCACGGTGGGACCACTTGGAGGGCATTGAACTCGCCTTGCAGGAAGCATTGGCCAACGCCGTCATTCATGGTAACCGGAGGAGTTCAGCCAAAACGGTGCGCATTTGCGTCGCCGTCCAGGAAGACCGCGGGATCCTACTGGTCGTCAAAGACAGTGGTTCCGGGTTTGATCCCACTACGCTTCCTGATCCCTTAGCACAGCAAAACTTGTTGGCGACTCACGGCAGAGGAATTTTCCTCATCAAGCAGTTCATGGACGATGTCTGGTTCGAGTTCGAAAATGGAACCGCAGTCTATATGCTCAAACGGGGGACAACGTGACACCCAAGCCGGTTACAGCTCCGCCGTTCGAGATGACGAGTAAGGCCTTCCGCTTTGTGGAAGCCTTCGTCATTTGATGGATGCCCAGGTAGATGGCTTCGAGCAAACTGGTTGGGATTCGGTGTGTGCGATTTAGGGGATGCCACCGGTAGCAAGAAGGTGCTCGCCGGTGAGCCAAGGTCGTCCGAAGCAAGGAATACAGCGATCGGGGCGATGTCGCCGACTTTACCGGTGCGGGCGAGCAGGGCCTGCTCATGGAGGGCCTTCTCGAGGTCAGAACCTGATCATACCGCCGGTGCGCGTTCCCTCCGTCTCGACCATGCCGGGATTCAGCGCATTGACGCGGATCTTCCTCGGTCCGAGTTCACGAGCGAGCACACTAGTGATTGCGTCAAGAGCGCCCTTGGTGCTGGTCGCCCTGAAGTGCACCGACGGTGGCGATCCGTCACCGTCGATGCGTGAATAGCCCAGCCAAGTCGATTGGTCAT
>DATJKY010000195.1:0-1805 GCA_035490955.1 Terriglobia bacterium
TCGGTCACGTTCATCCTTGGCGTCGTGCCGCTAATCATGGCCAGTGGTGCCGGTGCCAGCGCGCGCAAGTCTCTTGGTCTGGCCGTGGCGACGGGCATGTTGGCGTCTACTTGTCTGGCAGTTCTCTTCGTGCCGGCGTTCCATGTCGTGCTGCAGCGGTGGGGCGAGCATCATCGGGACAGAAAAGATCCGTCAAAGCGCCAATTGGCTTAAGGGATGGCAAAGCGCTGACTTGCTCCAAGTGGGGTGCACATCATGAAGAAACTCGATTCACTCATGGCGTCTGTCACCGCACTCTCGCTCCTTCTCGTTCCTTTCTCTACGCCCCTTCTTCAGGCATCGCCCCCTGCTCGCACGGCGACGCCCTACGTTTCACCATGGCCCAGAGCGTTTGATCGCAACGGGGCTCACGTCATCGTGTACCAGCCCCAGGTGAAAAGCTGGCGCGGTTACCGGTCCCTGATCGCCGATACCGCCTATCCATCGGCGACACCAAGCCCATTCTCGGCGTCATTTCCTGGCACGCCGACACCATCACCGACGTAAGTTCCCGCAACGTCTTCGTTCGCAAAATCGAGGTCGTGAGTTCACGTTTTCCGTTCCTCGACGCCACTCAGGAAGCCGTCATGCAGCAGCGCGTCCGCGAGGTTTATCCCACCATGACATTCACCATCAGCCTCGACCGGATGATCGCCAGCGTTGAAAACGCAAATGCTCATGTACAGACAATTACCGGCAACCCGCAGCCTCCTCTTATCTTCGTGAGCACCACTCCCGCGATCCTGCTTTTCGTCGAGGGCAAACCTGTTCTGGCGTCAGTACCCGGAACGACTCTTCAATATGTCGTCAACACGAATTGGGATCTCTTCTTCGACAATTCCGAGTACTTCCTTCTGGATGGTAAAACGTGGATAAAGTCCAAGGATCTGGCGGGTCCTTGGGCTGGCGCTTCCAAATTGCCGGCCGATTTTGCGAAAATCCCCAAAGGTCAAAACTGGGACGAGGTTTTGAAAGCGGTTCCGGCCCCCACCGCTGCACCCGCCGCTCGTAAGGTTTTCTTCACAGAAAAGCCCGCAGAGTTACTGCTGTTCAAAGGCGCTCCCGCCTACGCAAAAATCCCCGGTACCGCGCTTCAATACGCCACGAACACTGAATCGAATGTCTTCCTCCACACGCCGGACAACCAGGTCTACATTCTTCTCTCCGGCCGCTGGTTCCGCGCCTCCACTCTTGAGGGCCCTTGGACCTTTGCGAGCGACGAGCTCCCCGTCGATTTTTCGCGCCTCCCCGAAAAGCAACGCTACTCCGTTGTCGCCGCGTCCGTTCCGGGCACACAAGAAGCGAGTGATGCTGTCCTCCTAGCCCAGGTCCCCACGACGGCCATAGTCAATCGCGCGCAAGCCGAGTCACAAGTCAAGGTGGTCTACTCCGGTGAACCGCAATTCATTCCGATCGAGTCCACCAGCATGTTTTACGCTGCCAACACACCCTACAAGATCATCCGTGTCGGCGATCTGTACTATCTCTGTTACCAGGGCATTTGGTTTATCAGCACCTCTCCCAAAGGCCCCTGGAAGACCGCTGATTCCATTCCTACGGTCATCTACACAATTCCTACGAGTTCGCCGGTCTACAACGTCACCTATGTCGTCGCCTCCAATCCGACCCCTACCACAGTAGAGATGAGTTATTCCGCCGGTTACATGGGCATGTTTGTCATGGGCATGGCTGTCGGTGCGACCATCGTCTACGGCACCGGCTACTATTATCCGCCCTACGTCTATTGGGGCCCTCACCCGATCTAC
>DATJKY010000196.1:0-8027 GCA_035490955.1 Terriglobia bacterium
GGTTTGGGATGCCAGCCTGCAACGGCAGGTGCGATTGAGCGAGCGCGCTACCCTCCTGTTTAGCGCCGACTTCTTTAATTTGACTAATCACCCCAACTTCGACCGCCCTGGTTTGATTGTCGGCACCTCCAACTTCGGGCAAATCAGCTCTGCCGAGAATTCCCGGCAGATTCAGTTTGCTCTTCGACTAAGTTGGTAAATAGAGAAAAGGGAAAATAGAGAAAAGGATTTAGAATTCACTTTTTCCGCTTCTCCATTCGATCTCTTCCTACGTTGTAATGCAACCTTGTTGTGCGTCTGGTCGTCTATTTATACAGAAAGAAATTTCAATCATTGAAGGAGAATTCACGTCTTCAGCAGTGTCCCAAAACGTGGAAAACGGAGCGGCTTTAAGTTTAAGCGGCTGCGGGTATGATTCCGTGGCTATCACTTAGAGGTCTAAGTCTTTCCAGATCGCGTCCACGTTGCGCTTGGTCTCCTCGTCCATCCTAATCTCATCCGGCCAGAGCCGTGCGAAGCCTTCGCCGGGCCACTTGCGGGTGGCGTCCACGCCCATCTTCGATCCAAAGCTGGGAAGGCGTGATGCGTGCTCCAGTTGGTCGACGGGACCGAGCGTAAACTGGATATCGCGTTCCGGGTCGATGTGGTTGAAAGCCTTCCAAGCAACCTCGCGCACGTTGTGGACGTCGGTGTCATGGTCGACGACGACGATGCACTTGGTGAACATGGCGCCGGGCAAGCCCCAAATGGCGTGCATCACCTTGCGCGCCTGGCCGGGATAGCTCTTGCGAATGGCCACGATCATCAGGTTGTGGAAGACGCCCTCGACCGGCATGTGCATGTCCACTACTTCCGGAATCTGCTTCTTCATTAACGGCAAGAAGATGCGCTCCACCGCATAGCCCATCCAGTAATCTTCCATCGGCGGGACACCCACAATCGTCGACACGTAGATGGGATTCTTGCGCCGGGTAATACATGTGATATGAAAGGCGGGGAACTTGTCTTCCAACGTATAGAAGCCGGTGTGGTCACCGAAGGGCCCTTCAAGGCGGATGTCGTCGAGATCAACGTACCCTTCAAGCACGATTTCGGCGTTAGCGGGCACTTCGAGGTCAATGGATTCGCAGCGCACCAGTTCCACAGGGTCGCGGCGCAGGAAACCGGCAAAGAGGAACTCATCCAGATCTTGAGGGAGGGGTAGTATGCCGGCGAGCATCGTTGCCGGGTCGGCACCAATGGCCACCGCCACATCCAGGCGGCGGCCCTTGCCCTGTCGATCTTGGCCGGCAGCCGCTTCGCGCTCCAGCCACCGGAAATGTTCCGCTCCACCTTTGTGGATTTGCCAATGCATCGCGGTGGTGCGTTCATCGTAAACCTGCATGCGGTAGCAACCCACGTTGCGCCTGCCTGTTTTCGGACTGCGGGTGATGACCATGGGCAGGGTGATGAACCGACCTCCATCATGTGGCCAACATTTCATGATGGGAAGGCCGGCGAGGGAGAGGCCGTCCTGTGAGATGACTTCCTTGACGGGACCATCCTTCACCATCTTGGGCACAAACGATCCCAGTTCGGCCAACTTGGGCAGCATCTTTACTTTGTCCAGCAAGCCCTCCGGTGGCTTCATATCCAGCAAGTCCTCGATGCGCTTGGCGATTTCCTCCAAGGAGCCAACTTCCAGTCCCAGCTCGATCCTTTTCCGCGAACCCAGGGAGTTGATCAGGAGAGGTATTTCGTAAACTACTCCGTCTCGTGAGGAGCGCGGATTCTGAAACAGCAGAGCGGGCCCGCCGGCTTTGGAGACCCGATCCGTAATCTCAGTGATTTCCAGGTCCACATCGACTTCCGGCGTTATTCTCTTCAGCTCATTCTCACGCTCCAGCCGCTTGATGAATTCACGCAAGTCTTGGTAGGCCATCTAAGGAAGCCCTCGACGTTCACCTATCAGCCTTCAGCCAGGGTATCGCAAACACTTGGTCCGCCCCGCCAGGCGGCACAGCCTACTGTTTGTCTGACGGCTGACTGCTGAGAGCTAGAGAATTGCAGATTGCCGCGGGCAAATCAAGGTAGCCACTAAGGTTACCTTCCGAGCTGCCACGAAGCCACGATCGCAGGCATCTGGATTTTGACATCTGCGCTGAGCGTACTTCTATTTGTTCCGGATGGACCGTGTATAGGATACAATGTTGCCGGTTGGACTTATGGGGAACGAATACGTAAGCAAAGCTGGAGGGGGGCCTTTCGAGTCGGGTGCATCAGCGTTTCGCTCGAGTCTCTCGTCACCTGTTTCGGAGGCGTCTCGGCGGAGGGCATGGTTTAGAGCTACCCGGTGCTGACCCTGGAGCAGCTGTATCGGGTGCTTGCCTTCTATTTGGCGAACCGAGCCGACGTCAATGCTTATCTCGCCGAAAGACGACAGCTCGTTGAGGCGCAGCAGGATGACTCACGGCGAAACAACGCCGATCTGATCGCAAAACTGCGACATGCCGGAAGGAGTCTCAATTGCGGCTGCAATTGAAGACCCGTCCTCGCGAGCGCCGGCGAAGCTACGAGTGGACAAGCCGTTCGCCCTGGATTCCACTCGGACAACGCGAGCCTCCCCAACCCCGCGCCCTGACGGGACCCAAGCAACCAACAAGCTTGCTTTCCGCACATTGCAAGCCTATGGCAATGCTTTACAACGCCAGCCCGGCTCGCACGGGTTTAACTTGAGGGAGCACAACTAATTATGCGGACCGCTCGGAGCACCGGTAAACACACCCGTAAGTCTACGACGGAGCTGCGCGGTAAAAGAGGCCCGAAGCAGAGGGCGGCGAGAGCGACGCCGCTGCGAGATAAGGAGCTGTGCGCGCGCCTTATCCGGAGCAGCGTTGACGGCATCTTAGCATTCGACCGCGAATTCCGATACACCGTCTGGAACCCTGCCATGGAGCGCATTTCTGGACTTAGCAAGGAACAGACTCTGGGCAGGTGCGCCTTCGACGTCTTCCCCTTCCTGAAGGAGATTGGTGAGGACAAGTTTCTCTGCGAGGTACTCGAGGGCAAAACCGTTATCGCCCGCGACCGACCTTATCGAGTCCCCGAAACGGGCCGAGAGGGACTCTTTGAGGGTTACTATTCGCCTTTCCGCAACCAGCAGGGCGAGATCGTCGGAGGACTGGCAATTGTCCGAGATGTTACGGAGCGCAAGCGGGCGGAAGACGCCTTGAGGGAGAGCGAAGAGCGTTACCGAGATCTTGTGGATAACAGCGACGTTCTGATTGGGACTCATGATGTGAGTGGCCAGGTCCTGAGTGTCAATCGGGCGGTGGCGGAGGTCGCCGGCTTTTCCTCCGCGGATCAGCTTGTAGGCCGCAGTGTTGGGGATTTCCTTTCCCCTGACGTTCGCCACCTCTTCAATGCCTATCTCCAGGAGGTCGTGTCTAAAGGCCGGGCTCGAGGTCTCATGAAGGTGCGAGCGCGGAATGGGGAGGAAAGGATTATCGAGTACGACAATTCCTTGCGCCGACAAGGCCTGAAGAAGCCAATCGTGCGCTGCATTGGACGCGACGTGACGGAACAGAGGCGGGCGGAGCACGCCTTGCGCGAGAGCGAGGAGCGCTTCCGGACCATGGCTAATGCCGCCCCGGTGATGATCTGGATGTCCGGTCCAGATTCCCTTTGCACATTCTTTAATCAGCCATGGCTGGACTTCACCGGGTGCCCCCTGGAAGAGCAAACGGGAAACGGCTGGGCAGCGTCTGTCCATCCTGATGATTTGTCACGCTGCATGGACACTTACTTGAAGGCGTTCAAGGCGCGGACGAAATTCGGGATGGAGTATCGTCTGCGACGGGCGGATGGAGAGTACCGCTGGATTCTTGACATCGGTACTCCACTTTTCGCTCCTCCAGGCACCTTTGCCGGATACATCGGCTCATGTATAGACGTTACGGAACTCAAGCAGGCGCAAGAGCGACTACAACAACTCTCTGGCCGCCTCATCAAATTGCAAGAACAGGAACGGCAACGCATCTCCCGCGAACTACACGATACCACCGCTTCCAGTCTCACAGCCCTCATCGCCAACCTCGCCTTGGTACGGAGGTCGGCGACGGGGCTCGATTCGAGGGCACACAAGGCCTTGTCAGAGAGTCTCGACTTGGCCAGGCAGTGCGTGCGTGAGATTCGAACGGTGTCCTATCTCCTACATCCTCCCCTGTTGGACGAACTCGGCTTGGCGTCCGCGCTTCGCTGGTACACGGAGGGATTCGCCAAACGAAGCGGGGTGAGTATCGACCTCCACTTGCCGGACAAACTCGATCGCCTGCCCCGGGAGGCGGAGACGGCGCTTTTTCGCATCGTGCAGGAAGGCCTGACGAACATTCATCTCCACTCCGGGAGTCCGACGGCTAGTATCAGGCTCACCCGCGAGGCCAGTGAGCTCGTTGGCCGCGAGCAGATCACTCTCATCTTGCGAGATGAGGGGCGCGGAATACCCTCCTGTGTTCTGGAGGGACCTGCCGATAATATTCAGGGGCTTGGCGTGGGCATCGCCGGCATGCGAGAACGTGTCCGGCAGCTTGGGGGGCGGGTGAAAATCAGCACGAGCAAGAAGGGCACCACCATCCAGGCGACTTTGCCACTTCCCGAGGATAATCCATGAGGCAGGTTCGGATTCTGGTGGCGGACGATCACAGCATTGTGCGCCGTGGCGTGCGAGCTTTGCTCGAAACCCACGCGGGGTGGAAAGTGTGCGGCGAGGCAGCTACCGGAGCTGAAGCTGTGAAGCAGGCAAAAAAGCTTCGGCCGGACGTGGCCGTCATCGACATCACCATGCCTGACTTGAACGGTTTCGAGGCCACGCGGCAAATCCGAACCGTCGCACCCCAAACCGAGGTTTTGGTCCTGACTGTGCACGAGTCGGAGCAGGCGTTGCGGGAGGTATTGGATGCCGGTGCCCTCGGCTACGTATCCAAATCTGATCTGGATCTCAACCTTTCAGCTGCTATTGAGTCCCTCCTTCGCCACAAGCCCTTCTTCAGCTCCAGGGTTTCCGAAATGATGCTGAAACGCTATCTGAAGCAAGATGTTCCTCCTAAGCTCCCTGGAACGGGACCGGCAGCGCTGACTCAGCGCCAGCGCGAGATTGTACGGCTGTTGGCGGAGGGCAAAACCAATAAGGAAGTCGCGCTTGCGTTGGGCATTAGCGTGAAGACCGCCGAGACCCACCGAAACAACATCATGCGGAAGCTGCAGCTTCGCTCTTTCAGCCATTTGGTCCGTTATGCAGTTCGGCACAATCTCGTAGAGGTGTAATTGCGCGGACCAGCCCGCACAGATTTATACCGGTAGAATCTATTAGGCACATTTCCGTATTCCCATACATAGTCTCCCTCCTTGTCTGCTTACGTAATCTTCCGAATTGCTAACCTCTTGTTTCTTGAAGTAATGTATATTCGGCGGGTGATTTCGGGCAACAGGTTCCCCCCCATTTGCCCAAGGCTCTCCTCCAGGGCTCACCCGCCCTCCAACTTATCCTCGGCCGTCTGCCGTGTCGTGAGCACTGAGCTAAGGTTATCCCGCCCTGGACGTGTAGATCGGAGCCCTTTCAGTATTTCCTCTACAACACTACAGTGAGAATGGAGAATGGGGGAGAATGGTCGCTAGCCTTGACTTTGGTAGGGTCGCGACGGATACTACGTCGATAGAGCCAGATTGCACGAAAGGCCGGCTGCTTTGTCACTAAGTCCTAGCGAGCGGCGGAGTCGGTATCGGGAGAGCGTCCAACGGCTCGAGGGCGATGGAGTACGTTCTCGTGGACCCTGTTGCACTGGGTTGTATGCCCTGGTCTCCCTTGCGCTATTGCTTGGGACCCCCTTGATGGTGGCCCAGGAACCTGCCGAACTCACTACCCAGGAGCCGCCGACGTTCAAGATGGAAGTTCAGCGCAACCTGGTGATTGTCCGCGTGGTGGTGCGCGACCAGAGGGGCAACACCGTGAGTACTCTGCGCCAGGAAGACTTTCGCTTGTTCGACAATGGCAAGGCCCAGCCTATCTCGCATTTTTCAGTGGAGACCAGCGCGGCGAAGCCGGACCCGGAATCCAAAGCTCAACGATCACCCGGCAGCAGCAATGGCGACGGCGACGAGGCGGAGATGACACGACAGGTGACGCCGCTGCGCTATCTGGGATTGTACTTCGATGACGTTCATGCCGGTTTCGAAGACTTGGTGCGATCCCGGGACGCAGCCGAGGGTTACTTGAAGTCTTCGGCGCACCAAAGCGACCGGATGGGCATTTTTACGGCCTCGGGCCAGGGTCAGGTGGACTTTACCGACGATCTGGATGCCATCCACAAGGCGCTGTTTCTGTTGCGGCCGCGGCCCGTGGTGGTGCAGGAGAGCGATCCATGTCCGGACGTGCCGACGTATCAAGCTTACGCCATCGTCGACAAGAACGACGGCCAAGCCCTGCAGGAAGTGATTTTGAGCCTCCTCAACTGCAAGTACCACGGCGACACCCGGTTCTTACAGGTGGCCACGCAGGAGGCGCCAGGCTATGCCTACCACAACCTCAACTTAGCTGAAACAGAAACGGAGGCTTCGCTCCGCGGTCTTGAACAGTTGGTGCGGCGCATCGCAGTATTGCCGGGGCAGCGAAATCTTATCCTGGTATCTCCAGGCTTCTTCACCGAAAACCAGAAAATCCAGATCAGCCAACTGATTGATCGGGGGCTGCGCGAGAAGGTGGTGATCAACGCTTTGGACTCCAGGGGATTGTACGCTCAAATGCCCCTGGGCGACGCCACCAAGCGTGCTTACGTGCTCGCGAACCGCCCGGACCTCGTGACACACAAGGTGTATATCCAACTCGACAGCTACCAACGAGATGCAGATGTCTTAGCTGAGGTTGCGGCGGGCACGGGAGGCGTCTTCTTCCAGAACAGCAACGATTTCGACGATGGCTTTCGCAGGGTGGGCGCTCTTCCCGACGCGTACTATGTGCTTACGTTTTCTCCTACCAATCTCAAGCTTGACGGGCGCTACCACTCCTTGAAGGTCAGCCTCGTCCATCCCGAGCGCCTCTCCGTGCAGGCTCGTCGCGGGTATTTCGCGCCCACCCGAGCCAAAGATCCTGTTGAGCGGGAAAAACAAGATATCCAAGAGGCCGTTTATTCCCCTGACGAGTTGAGCGAGATTCCGGTTGAGGTTCACACTCAATTCTTTAAGCTCAACGAGCAGGATGCCAAGCTTTCCGTTCTCACCCACGTGGACTTACGCCTCCTGCAGTTCCGGAAGGCGGATGGGCGAAACCTCAACAAGTTGAGATTAGTTACCGTGCTGTTTGATCGCGACGGGAAATACATCACCGGGAAAGAGAAGATCGTGGAGTTCCATTTGCGCGATGTCAGTCTCCAGAAGCTGGCCAGCAGCGGAATCACCAGCAAGACCATTTTTGATGTGCAGCCGGGCGCCTACCTTGTGCGTCAGGTTGTTCGCGAGGCTGAGGGAGGTCAAATCTCCGAGCTGAATCGCGCCGTGGACATTCCCTATTAGTCCTTTGACAGCGGACGAAGCGAGAGGTGACCTATGAAACACCCGCAACGTTTCTTGCTCTGTGCATCGCTTTATGCCGTGGCAATAGTCTGGCTAAAACCTCAGCCACTCTGTGCTCCGACGCCTCCAGAGACTGGCCAGCAGGCTGCTCCAGCCAGCGCCCCCACGCCCGACCAGGCCTCGGCTGGAGTGATCAAGGTCCAGAGTAACATCGTGCTGGTCGACGCGGTGGTGACGGACAAGAAGGGCAACTACGTCCGGGACCTGGAAGCCAAAGATTTCCACGTTTACGAGGACGGCAAGGAACAGGCCGTCACGAGCTTTGCTCACGGCAGCGAAGGGGCGGCTCCCCAGGGACCCAACCAGAAACGTTACATGGTGCTCTTCTTTGATAACTCCACCATGCAGTTGGAGGACCAGGCGCGCGCGCGTCAAGCGGCGGGCCAATTCATCGATAAAACTGCCTCGGAAGACCGCTTGATGGC
>DATJKY010000197.1:0-2336 GCA_035490955.1 Terriglobia bacterium
CAGAAACAAGCTAACCGGCGACGCGGGGAGCAGCCTCGCGCCGGCCGACTACCGGCGGAGCCATGTAAGAAAAAAGCTTGACATCGATCCTCAGATGTCTCTCCCCTTGGAGAGGGCAGAGAATCAAAAACCGGCAGGTACCCTCGCCCCTTGGAGAGGGCCAGAAATCAACCGCGGCCCGCGGGTTGCATCCCGCATGCGGGACTATTCGTGTTGCTCCCCTTCGGGGAACGCGATAAGTCCTTGCAAACCTGAACTGGACGTGCCAACAGCGACGACGAATCGATGGGCGGTGGTTGAACTGACCCCTCACCCGTCCTCGTACTTCGGACACCCTCTCCCTTTGGAGAGGGCGGGGAATCAAGACCCGGCGGTACCCGCTCCCCTCGTAGAGGGCCAGAAATCAAAGACAGCCCGCCTGTGTCCACAGAAAGTTGCAGCTACCTCGTCATGAATTTGGCGTGCGAAGTTCCTGTGGGTGCACTGCAGCGCCGGCGGCCACGCCCACATACTTGTCTGCGCCGCCGTAATAGAATAGCCAGCGGTCCTTTTGTTGCACGACGCCCTCAACGAACACAACATTGGGCACCTGCCCGACTTTTTCCCACTCACGTTCCACGCGGAAAATGGGCTTTTCGCAGCGCGCCAAAACCTTGGTGGGATCGGACCTCTCGAAAAGAACCCAACCGGTGGAGTAGACCAGCGCGTTGTCGGCGCCGTTGTATATCAGCAAGACGCCCCGCTCGGTTATGACCGGAGGCGGTCCCGGCTCCACCACCTGCGAGTCGAACCCACCACGGCGGGAGTGCAGCACCGGCCGGTCCAGCACTTCCGTCCAGTGGCGGAGATCCGCGGAGGAGGCAACGCCCATTTGATGCGTACCATCCGCCGCGTCGGCAAGATAATACATCCAGTATTTGCCGCCAATCCTCTCAGGCACTATGGCGCCCGACTTCGTCCAGCCCACGTTCCATCTCCCCTGGTGAGCCGGCAGCATCACACCCTGGCGCTCCCAGTGCAGGAGATCCCGGGATACAGCCAGGCAGAGCTGCGCGTCTTTGGTGTTGTAACCCGTGTAAGTGAGGTAGAACGTGCCGTCAATCTGAACCAGCCTCGGATCTTCCACCCCGCCGCCTCGCTCATAGTCAGCCTCTGGTACCAGGATAGGCTCGGAGCGCCGGGTGAAGTGCACGCCGTCGGAGCTGGTTGCGTAGCCGAGCCTGGAGGTCCCGTTCCGGTCCTGGGCGCGATAAAGCATAACGATTTGGCCATCTTTTGTGATCACGGCGGGGTTAAAGACGCCTGCCGATTCGAACCCGTCGCCACGCGGGCCAAGGATCGGATCAGACGAAAGACGGCGCCACTCGCCGAAAGGGAGGAGTCCGCGGCTATCTGCTCGGGCCGAGGGCGGGCCCCCCTGCCTCGCTAGACTTGCCCAAAAAGATGGGTGAGCCAACGCACATCCCCACCGAGTAAGAAGCTCGCGACGCGATGCGTTCATGGCCGGCCTGAATCCCCGAATTTAGCAGATTCCACAGGGAAGGCAAAAAGATCTCACGCGAAGGCGCATTGTCGCCAAGGTGGCAAGGCAAAGAAAATAAAGGCGTAGCGAAATGATCGTACCATTAAGGATTCGGACGGCCTCCGGCTAGGTGCCGGAAGGTGTGAAAAAGCCCCCGGCCTTGCCCGCTGCTGCCTTGGCCTCCCCCGGTGGCCCCGCTAGGGGGCAACCGCAGGGGGTTGCCTCTACGGAACCGGGGTCGCCCGTATATGGGGAACGGCCTTTCACAAGGTGAACAGCGCACTGAGATCACCATTCACTATTCACGATTCACTATTTCCTATTCTCCGATCCTCCTTCATAATGCGGCATTCCTGAGTTATGCGCTTTGAGTTCTTCGTCGCCCTGCGTTATCTGAAGGCCAAGCGTCGCCAGGCGGTGATCTCCGTCATAACCGTAATCTCAGGGCTGGGCGTCATGGCAGGAGTAGCGGCGCTGGTGATCGCGTTGGCCATCAACAACGGATTCCGCGAGGACCTGGAGCGGAGGCTGCTGGGCGCCACTGCCAATATCAACCTCCTTCGCAGCCAGAACGATGGCATTCGCCAATACAACGATCTGGCGGCTCGGCTAGGCCGGCTGCCACACGTGGCGGCAAGCGCACCCGCGCTCTACGAAGAGGTGCTCATCTCCAGCAGACAGCGTGCCCAGGGAGTGGTGCTGAAGGGCGTCGATGCTGAGGCGGAACTTCGGGTGGGAGACCTGCTCACGCATGTGCGCGACGGCTCGCTGGCCGGGCTCTCGCGTACCTTCTCCAATGCCGATCCCATCCTCC
>DATJKY010000198.1:0-8898 GCA_035490955.1 Terriglobia bacterium
TAGTTCACCCCTTTGGGACTCATTTCCGACGTCGGTATCACCCGCACCCCGGCGTCCGGCTAGCAAACGCGGGCGGCCTGGTCACCAGCCCTCGCAGAGCTACCGGCGGTAGTAATCTAAGCTAGTGCGCCGGGCTACACCGCAGGCATGCGCGGCTTCCAGGCGCGCCGAAGTTGACTCTTATGCTTTCGCGCAACACGTCCGCTGGGGGCGTCCAGTGGGCGGCGAATTCTCGCTAACCGGCGCAATGCTCTCAAGTCCACTGGACCGCGCACCGCCGCCGGGAAACGGCGGGTGGCGCTGAACGCCCGTCGTCGCGGCCTGTGCTCCGAGGAGCTGGAACAGCAGTTCCGGACGCGGGGCGAGGACCCTCGGGAGTTCCGCCGGCTGCATCGCGATCTGATTGCCGTTTTCCACCCCAAGGATCGTGTCGCGGTGGAGGCGGTGGGACTTATGGCACACGCTTGGTGGGAGAAGGCACGGCGGATTCGCAACTGGGTGGGCGCTGGCCAGCCGGACGCCGACGACCTCGACGCGCGCCTGGACAGATTGCTTGTGTTGTTCGCTCATGCGGAGGCTTGGCGACACAGGTGGTGGGTACATCGACTGGCTGCCGTCCTGGGCCGGCCACTGGGGTCTCCTCCCGATGTGCGACGGAAGGTCGAGGCTCGACTGCCACTTTTCGGAGCCAAGCCGGGTCAGCGAAAGTACACACGCGAGACAAGGTGTGAAGTAATGCCAGAAGACCCACTCACCACAGAGACGCAGAGGCACAGAGAAGTTCGATGAAAGTGTGGGCGGAGACCATTAAGGATTCGGAAGGGAGTTGGGCGCGCGGACGACTGGGGAGATGTAGCCCGTCCACAAACACCATTCCCACGCACGGCACCTGCGAGGGTTTCACGACAGGCGAACAGGTACTCGCCGAGGCTTTCAGCTTTCTTCAGAGGATGGCAAGATTGCGAGATGCTTGCGCGCAAGGAGGGTTGCCCAATGACCAAGTTCAGCCGGAGCATGGTCGAGAACTTCAAGGCCTTCGAGCAACTGGAGAAGACCGAGCCCGGCTTTAAACTGCACCCCGCATTCTTAACGGTGAAGGGGCTGATGCTGGCAATGGCAAGGGCGAACATGCCGCCCCAAGAGCAGGCGAAGCTCAAACAGGAGTGGGACGACGCGGAGCGGGAGCCGTTTGGCCGGGCTGAAAAGTCTGTGTAAGTGGGCTATCTGCCCACCGGTAGGGCAATACCTGGACGAGTAACACCGGCATAAAGACAGTAATAACTCCAGCCACGTGAATGGTGATATAGTCGTGCCGGGTGAAGTGATGCGATGCATAGCGCATCGCCCATGGGGCGAACTGGCGCCATTCCTCAAGCACGTGCAGGGAGAAGGCGAAGGGGAACAGCCAGATCGCCTGGCGAAAAACGAGGTCGCTCAGCAAGTGACTGATCCTGTCGAAGTTCATCCTCACTCCTGTCGACCCCTCACCCGGCTCGCTACGCTCGCCACCCTCTCCCCAAGAGGGCGAGGGGATTTGCGGTTGAATTGGGCGCGCAGGCCTTTTCCGGTCCTCTCCCCCAAAGGGGGCGAGGGGATTTGTCAAAGTTTACGCGGGGCAGGACACGAGCTCAGGGCTCTTCGGCCAAGGTGAGTTGCCTTGTCCCTGAGGCGCTGGCTCGTAGTGGTGCTGGCCTGCGCACGAGCCATGCGCCAATTCGGTAGAGTAGTAATAGGGCCAGCATCATGCCGTAGAACACCGGTTTGCGAATGTCCGACTTGACCAGCCAGTAGTAGTGCACGACGCCGGCGATGGCACTCGCGTATACCAGGCGATGTAGCGTCTGCCAGCGTTTGCCGCCCAACCGTCGAATCCATTCTGCAGTGGAAGTAGCACTTTGCGCGCCGGAGTGATGGCGAGAGTAAAAATTGTTGTAGTGAGTCACGTCGTTGTATGACGTCTGTTTTTCGTTGGTGCTGAAGGGGCTCTTGATAGGGGCATTCAGCTTCGTCCCGGCCTGCACCTTTTGCAACGGAGACAACAACTCCAACAGTGTCGGGCCTATCGCGAGCCCAGCCGCAGCCGCCGACCCGCAAGCGAGGAATTTGCGCCGACTCAAGTAGACGCTCTGCGGGGTAATCTCCGACGGTGGGATGTCCGAGGCTGTTTTCGGCAACATAATCTCCACCTTTTCCACCTCTGATTCTTGACGCCCTGGAAGCTCAGGCCAGAAAGTCGAGATCCGCCCTTTTGCTGTGGCGAACTATTCTCGCAACCTTTCCGCGAAGATCAGCGGGAACCGCTTCTCCCTGAACCCCTGCGCGGAGTCGATCCCTAACCTGTTCACGCCTCTGGATCTCGACCGAGCAAGCCTTGCAAGCCGCCAAGTGACGTGTCACTTCGAGGGTGGCCTCAATCGCGAGTTCGTCCGAGAGGTAATAGTCCAGGTATTTCCACGTTCTCCCACAGCTCCGTCCGCTGGAATAGACCACTTTCATACGACTCATCCGTTGATGGAGTTCAGAAAGCCGGCCAGCAGGGGAGCGAGATTCTCCGCGATCTGAAGGTTGTTCTTCCCGTCGAGGTCGGACACGATGAATGCCAAGTAGCCCTGGCTCTCAAAACTGGCCACCTCAAAACGCTTCGCTGCCACCTCGTAGACGGGTACCGACACCTCGGCGCCGGAGCTGGCTTCCATTCTGCTGAAGGACTCGCCGGGCTGCTTTTCGGTGATCACCAGGGACAGAAGGTTCGAGTCGCTCTTCAGGACGAAATGCACGTAGTGACGCCCAGCGTAGGAGCAACGATGCGCCATGACGACGCGATACTCGCCTGGCATCCTTTCCTTGACCATGGACACGAGTTGTACGAACTGCGGCCCGAGTTGTTGGGCGGCAACCGCCTCGGCAGGGTATTCCTGCGGGAACCTCCGGAAGACGGCGCAGTGGAGATGGTCAGCCAGGCCCACGGTCTGGATCCGCGGCAGACGCGCGCCCACGGCGCGGATGTACGCAGCCTGCGCGCCCGCGTCATCGTATAGGCGGTTGGTGCGCCAGCGTACGGCCATTACGCCGCCAAGGATAACCGCAACAGCAGCCGCTGCCAGAGCCCAGCGGGGCGAGAAACTCAGGAACGAGAACGAGGGCTCGCTGGCGCGAATTCGACCTTCAATCCGTTGTCGTAGGGCAGGAGGCGCACTGTCGGACTGAACGGCCCGTCGCAGAAGATTCTTGACGCGCATTCGTGTTTCAAGCTCCTGCGAGCAGGCTGCGCAAGCCTCCAGATGCTTCATTACCTCGTGGTTCGTCTCCACCGGAAGCTCGTTGGAGAGGTAATGGTCGAGCTGCGTTCGAATCCGCTTGCAGACTGCCTCATTGAAATTGATCGTGTTCATACTTCTTGTGCCCCTTGGCTCGCCCTCTTGATCCCGTAAGACTGTGCGACTGCGGCCAGCTCATCTCTGAGCAGCTTCCGCGCCCGGCTCAGGCGCGACATGACCGTGCCGATAGGAATCTTCAGAATGCCCGCCACCTCTTTGTAGGAGAACTCCTCCACGTCCGCCAGCAAAACCACCGCGCGGAAGTCCGGAGGGATTCGATCGAGAGCGGCTAGAACTTCTTCATCCATCACTGTCTCAGGTACCGGAGGTGTATATTGCACCTTTTCCAGGTCCTCGTCCGCTTGATTCGTCACCGAGCCGGCCCACTTGCGCCGGTAATGATGGACGGTATTGAAGAGGATCGTAAAGAGCCACGCCCGACAATTGGTCCCACGCTCGAAGCGATGCCAGGACTTCCAGGCCTGAAGATAGACTTCCTGCACTACGTCCTCCGCGGCCGCCTGCTCGCCCAGCAGCCTCCTCGCAGTTCGAAAGAGGTCATTCAAGTGAGGCAAGGCGATTGCCTCAAATTCCTCCGACCGCGCCTTCCGGAAAAACAGCACAAGCACTCCCAGGATGTCTTCAGCGACGCAAGACGACAGCCCTTGACCGAAACGCCGGCTGTCCTCAGCAGGTCGGCTCTGGCACGCTTCAGTGTTCGCGTCCCAGGGTCATGTCGGGTCCGAGAACATCCTTGTTTGCCTCAAGTAACAAATCCGTCCTGAGTCGAGAATTATTCCCGAACTTCCCAACTTCCTGATGCGAGGACCTCGTCGCAACACGCCATTCGTTGCAAGGCGCGGTGCCTGCACAAACTGCCCTGCGCTGGGATTAGGCCGAGATCAAATAACCGCCGCGCACTTGGCCGTATAGCGGCCTATTCGGAGAAGTCCACTCGGACAGGGAGTGCAGGTTACATCCCAGATCAACTGCAAGCCGAATTGGGAACGAAAAACGTTAGTGCTGTATCGGAAGCGCGCCGGTGGAATAGGCCGTGGAGCAAGCGGCAACCCCCGATCGGCGCGCTTCCGATACAGCACTAACGTTTTAGGCACAATCCTTACCTTGGGTCGCAAGCGTCCCATCTCCAGCGACTTGCAGCGAATCGAGACGTGGCCGAGCTTCCGCGGGCATTCGGATTACGCCGCGGCAAATGTGGCTGAACCGATGCGCTTCGTGTGCCTTGTCGGGAAGACTTGGGCGGGGCACCTTTGAGGAATCAGAGCGCGACGTGGATGCGGACTCGAACGGGCCAAGCCAGGCTTGGCTCTAAAGTTTCTACATTGGGAACGGCTAAGGTCGCGGCCTTGTATCAGGGCATGGCTTTAGCCATGCCCCTCGAGTTTCTACATTTGGATTCACAGCGGGCCGCAGTTGATAACGGCCCTCTCCAAGGGGAGAGGGTACGGCGAAGCCGGGGGTGAGGGGTTGTTTTCTTCTTCCAAAATCAGCGAGGCCCTCACCCACCGCTTCGCGGTCCCCCCTCTCCCGCAAGCGGGCGAAGGCTGTTGTCAACTGATATTTCACGTCCAGACCAAAATGGACAAACTCCAGGGGCATGGCTTTAGCCTGGCTGAAGCCGTGGCCTGATACAAAGCGATGGCGGGCGCGAGTTCTCAACGTGGCGCCCCAATTGAGAAATGGAGAAACTCCAGGGCCAAGCCAGGCTTGGCTGCTGGCATCGTTGTACAGTCAGCCAGGGCGTTCCTGGTTTTTTACCCACACCCTCTTAGCCGCGCCCTGGCCGAGGTAGACCCTTGACTTCCCCAGGCTCAAGGTCATCGTGTCATCGTAGTTGCTACTCACGACTTGCAGTTGTGTGCCGGGGCGAACGCCGAGCCCGTCAAGATATTCGAGGAGCGGCCGATCCCTTTCATACATACTGACCACTTTGACCCGCGTCCCCGCCGGCGCTTCCGCCAGCAACATCAAGCCCAATTTTCGGCGCTCCGCAGCGCTCTTGTTAATCTGGTTCCCATGTGGGCAAGGGCCTTCGGAGCCCAACCTCTCGATCAGCTTCTTCTCGAAATCATCAGTGACCGCATGCTCCAGCTGCTCCGCCTCATCATGGACCTTATACCATTCCATTCCCAGCATCTCGGTCAGCATTCGCTCGATCAAATGGTGACGATGTCGCAGCCGGTCAGAGATCTGGCGACCAGCCTGGGTGAGAGAAATCCGCCCTGCGGCTCCAATCCTGATCAGCTTGTCGCGCTGTAGTCGCCTGAGCGCGAGCGCCACCGCCGGCGGAGTCACACTCAACCACCGCGCAATCGTGGCCGCAATTACTGGCTCACCCTCGGCCTCGGCCTCGGCGATGGCTTTCAAATAGTCTTCTTTAGAGATCGTGAGCTTCATGTTCCGCCTGTTCGGGATTGGCCTTGGCAGCCTCCGATCATCGTTCATCATGGCAACGGTGAGGGAAAATAGCAACAGGGCATGGCGCTCCTGTCTTAGCTTAGGAACGTAAAATGGTCTTGACATAAAATAACGATTATGAGTTAACTATAATTTACTTGATGTAGCAAGCTATAGTGAGCAGAACCAGGCAAGGCTGGGGCCTTCTGAAAAAGAGGCTAGACCCTACCGAGGAAAGACCTTGATGTGTTGTGGTCTGAGTCCCAAAACGTGCAAACAAGCACAAAGGGCGGTCCAGGGGGAGAAAAGTTGGCCATGTTCCACTACCCTCCTGTTCCTGGTTGTGTTTTGCTCAGGGATGCGCGCACCAGCGTGGGCGCAAGGTGAGACCACGGGAGCCTTGGCAGGGGAGGTTGCCGACCCCACCGGGGCTGCGGTGCCGGGGGCGACTGTGCAGGTCACAAGCGCCGCAACCCATCTCCGCCGCACAGTGCGAAGTGACGAAGGGGGACGCTTTTCCTTCCCCGAACTGAAACCGGGCCCGTATGTCGTCGAGGGGCAGGCATCCGGCTTTGACAACCAGTCTATCGGCCCTGTATCCGTATCCCTGGGTCAGACGCAAATAGTCAGCCTTGTGGTAAAGGTAGCTGCCAGGAAAACGGTCGTGGACGTCCAATCAGCGGCCCCACTCATCAACACAGCGAATCCGAACACCACGACGACGCTGGAATCTGAGGTCATCGCTAATCTGCCCAACCCCGGTTCTGACCTGACGTACGTCGCCCAGTTCTCCCCGGGCGCCTTGATTAACACGGCGGGCTCCGCCAATGATTTTGTGGGCGGCCAGAATGGCTACGGGAATGTGGAATTCAATGGACTGCCCGCCATGTCGAACGCCTTCATTGTGGACGGCCTTGAAACCAATGACCCCATGACGAGCCTCAACAGCGGCTTGTCCACTAATCTCGTGTTGGGCCTCAACTCCATTCAGGAAGTCACTGTAAACACGACTTCCTACGGGGTTGACCAGGGCCGTTACGGGGCCGCCCAAGTGAACTATGTCACCAAGTCCGGCACGAACCAGTTTCACGGCAATCTCTACGAACTGTGGAACGGCGCCAGACTGAACGCCGCCAATTTCTTCACCCATGCTACTGCGGGCGGGCGCAAGCCCCGCTCCACCGTGAACCATTTCGGCGGCAGCGTGGGCGGGCCGATTGCCCATGACAAGCTTTTCTTCTTTGGCGACTTCGAGCAGCTTCGTATCGCGCCACCGATCGTCAACACGATCACCGTACCCTCTCCCGGATTTCAGGCTTACGTGATCGACCAACTGCCCAAGGGAGGCGTGGACACCATTACGCATGTCTCGTATCCGGCGGCTCCCGCTCTGGTGCCCTTCTATCAGAGGATGTTCTTGCTCTATCAGAACAGCGAAGGCTCGCCCCTGCCGGTATTGGGGTGTCCACTGGATGCGGGCGGCGCCAAGGCGAGCGGCGACCCTCCAAACGGGGACGGCTGCGCCAACCGGCGTACCGTGTCGATGTCAAGCGCCGACCACGAGCAGGTGATCACCGCGCGCATTGACCACAACATTGATACCGAGAACATGGTCTGGTACCGATTTCAGTCCGACACGGGGCTCCAGGCTGCTTACACCGACCCCATCAACCCGGTCTTCAATTCCGTATCGCCGCAGCCCTTGTACTCTTTTGCTTTAGGCTACACGCACATCTTCAGCCAGAACGTCGTGAACTACTTCAACCCGGCGTTCTCCTGGTACTCGAGCATCTTCCAGCCGACGGATCCCGCCAAGACTTTGGCGGCTTTTCCCATCGTGCTCCAGGGAGAGGGATCGAACGCGCCGTTTACGCCGCTGGGGGCCTGGACTACAACTGGCCGCAGGGTCGTCGTGTCACCCGGTACCAGATTAGTGACACGCTAACCTGGACGCACGCCGCGCACCAGTTGCAGTTCGGAATCAGCTCGCGCCGAGTACTGGCGAGCGACTTTGACTTCAGCAACTACGTCACGCCGCTAGTTACTTACACCACCCTGCCTCAATACATTTATGGGGTTGCGTCTGTCGCTACCAAGTCCTACCCCATCTCGGCGGAGCAACCGTTCAACTTGACGAACCTGGACCTCTTCGCCCAGGACACGTTCCGGTGGACGGGCTCGCTGACTTGGACGTTCGGCCTGCGCGCCGCCGTCAACTCAAACCCCATCAACCCGCACGGCATGATCGCCCGCCTGGACACGTCTTTTGATGCTGCTGCGCACGACGTCAACCAACCTTTGAACGCTGTCCTCGAAAGCGGCTTGGAGAGGTTCTTTCCCTCAACGCCCTTGGTGTCCTGGCAGCCCCGTACGGCGATTGCGTGGCAGTTCAGCCCCAAGACAGTGCTGCGCTCCGGCTTCGGGATCTTCACGGACATTCTTCCGGGCGGCATTGCGGACCTGGTTGGCTCGAACCCACCCTACGTCAACGTCTTCCGGGGTGGGTTGTTGGGCCAAGCGGGCGGACTCGCCATTGCACCCGGGGTGCCGAACAGCGCCATTGATGCAACCGCAATAGCCAACCAGGCCTTCCGCACGGGCTTTTCGCAGGGCCAACTCTCTTGCCCTTCTCCCAAGGCCAACCCCCAAGCGTGCCTGTCCCCGGTCGCCCTGGTGGCCATGCCCGGCGGAACACTACGCGTGCCCTATTCCATGCAGTGGAGCTTGGGCGTCGAGCGCCAGTTCGGAAGTACAGGAAGCGTGCGAGCGCAGTATGTCGGCACCCGAGGAGTGCAGTTGCCCTACCAAGTTCAGGCCAACGGCTACCAGACCGTCTGCCCGGGATGCTTTGCGCCGTTCCCTTACAACCGGCCCACAGACCCGCGCTTTGCCGGCGTGACGCAGTTCACCACCGGCGCCAACAGCAACTACAACGGATTGCAACTGACAGGGCAGAAACGAATGGGGCACGGCCTGCAGTTTGATGCCAACTATACCTGGAGTCATTGCCTGGATACGGTATCGAACGGAGGTTTCCTTCCCTTTTCTTCGGGAGCGCTGATCTCGCCTCTGCCCGGCGAGTTGCGCCGGCAATACGGCAACTGCGATTACGACATCCGGCACAATTTCAATACTTCCTTTGTCTATCAACTTCCCATGCGGC
>DATJKY010000199.1:0-5811 GCA_035490955.1 Terriglobia bacterium
ATGGCCGTCCGAACGGTGAAATTCCGTATAAATGTTGAGGAGCCCTTGGACGTAATAGTCGCCCGGGGGAAGCTCAGCCAGGCTGCGTAAAGGGAAACCCGGCGTCGCAACATCGATGACCGCGCTCTCGCCCGCCTTGAGTCCCTTCACGTCCGCAGCAAAAAAGGGTACATCGAATAATTGCAGACGCGGTTCGCTCTTCTCGCTGCGAGTTGCGATCAGAAACATGCGTCCCGTGATTGGTCCGGGATGTACGGATTCAGGGAAGAAAAGTTCGAATCTCATAGTTGTGGGTACAAGTTGCCAACCCGCTAGACTAGGCGCGAGTCGAAAGTCGCGTTGTAGGGGTACGGCTTGCCGTACCCGCTAGATCGGCGTCTCCCATGCGCAGAGGGTACGGCAAGCCATACCCTGGGGTTTCTACATTTGGATTCCCAGCGGGGCCGCAATTGATAACGGCCCTCTCCGGGGGGAGAGGGTACGGCGAAGCCGGGGTGAGGGGTTGTTTTCTTCCTGCCAAATCAGCGAATCCCTCACCCACCCGTCAGCTGACGGGTCCCCACTCTCCCTTAAGCGGGCGAGGGCTGTTGCCCACTGATATTTCGCCGTCGGACCAAATGTACAAACTCCAGGGTACGGCGAGCCGCACCCCTACAACCGCCGAGGGTTAAGCCATGTCGCCAAGTCATCTCCTATTGGGCGGGCCGAAGGCCCATGTCTGCACTCCTCAGAATGACAGGGTTCATTGCCCATCCCCATTCAAAGACAGCAGCGGGGCCTGTTGCGTTGTCTGAAGAGTGTCAACAAAATGTAACAAATGTGTAAGAAACCGTAGGGCGATCCGAGCTTGACCGCAGATGAGGGAGGGCGTATGGTTTTCGCAAAGACCAAGGTGAGCTAGGAGACCGGAAGTACATGAGAGCCTTGCATAACGCCGTCTTGTTCTTCCTCTTTCTCAGTAGCCGTGTGGTTGCTCAGCAGCCGCTCTTCCGTGCCGTAGATATTGACGTGGGCGCGACGGCGCAGGTCCAGTTCTCAGATGGCAAGCGCGCAACGGTGAAATTACTCTCGATAAGCGAAACGCGGGACAAGGCTCGGTCGGCGATTCGGGAGGCTCGTGCGGAAGTGGAAATCAACGGCTCCCGCGCCACCGTCTCGTGCGGAAATTACCGTTTGCCAGTGACCTTGGGCGGGGTGCAGGCTGACTGTACCGTAACCAAAGCCTACTATCAAAATACCAACCGCGACCACTGGCGGCTTGAAAAAGACGCCCGCCTGCGCCTCTGGCCGGCGGGGTCGCCCTTCATGCCACCGCGATCGATGGTTTATCCGGTTCGGCAATGCTGGTTCGCCTCGCGAACCCAAATGGCGAACGAACCCACCTACGTTGACGAGGGCGAGCGCATCACCTCAGCCAAAATCTATTATCACGCGGGCCTCGATATTGGCGGGGCGGAAGGCTTGGTGGATGTGCTCGCTGCGACCAGCGGCTTCGTGGTGGGACTGGGCACGGCGGTGATCGAAACGGAGAAAGATAATGCCAGCCTCGACCACCAATACAACGACACCATCTGGGTGCGGGACGAGCGAGGCTGGTACCATCGCTACACGCACCTCTACTCGTTTGACCCCTCGGTGAAGCTGGGTGGTCAGGTCGCGATTGGACAGAAGATAGGCACCCTCGGCAAAGAGGGTGGGAGCGGCGGCTGGTCACACCTTCATTACGAGATCCTCAGCCGGCAGGCCTCTGGCAAATTCGGCACTCAGGAAGGATATGCTTTCTTGTGGGAAGCCTACCAGCGGCAATACAAGACGGCCCTGATCGCCGTTGCGCGGCCTCACCAAGCGGTACTGGTAGGAGAAAGGGTAACGTTGGATGGGTCGCGGTCGTGGAGTGAGTCGCGCATAGCCCGCTACGAGTGGACCTTTACCGATGGTGAGAACGCCTCAGGGCCGAGAGTTGAAAAGTCTTACTTGAACGCCGGTACGTTCAGCGAGGTTCTGAAGGTCACCGACGACCGCGGCCGCACGGCCTACGACTTCGAGACGGTCAACGTACTCGATCCGAAACATCCGGAGCACGTGCCGCCGTCGGTCCAGGCCACCTACTGGCCTACGATGGACATCGCACCGGGGAAGCCTGTCACCTTCAAGGTCCGGACGTTTGGCACCACGGATGGCGCGGAGTCCTGGTCATTCGGCGATGGCGCGACCGCTACAACCAAGTCCGATGGCAACGTCGAGGAGCACGCTGTAAACGGATTCGCCGCCACCACCCATGTCTTCACCAAGCCTGGAGACTACATCGTGCGCGTGGAGCGCAGCAACCGCCTCGGCCAGAAGGCGATCGCCCATTTATGGGTGCGAGTGGGCGGCCCAGAATAAGCACTGGGATCGCGTGGAGGTCAAGGCAGAGCGAAAGCGACGACGGCATCGCTAAGCTTAGGGTTCGAGGCCTTGCCGTGGCCGCCGGCGGAAATCACAATATACTGGCGGCCTCCCTGGCGCGCTCGATAAGTCATCGGAGTGGCCGGGGCTGGGGCCGGTAGCCTCGCCTGCCACAACTCCCGGCCGGTCTCGGTGTCGAAAGCACGGAAGGTGCTATCAAGCGTCGCTGCGATGAAAGTCAAGCCGCTGGCGGTGGTAAGCGGACCGCCCAGGGTGGGTGTTCCCCACTTGATGGAGAGGGGAAGTGGGGCGAGATCCCGGAGGGTCCCCAGAGGTACCTGCCAACGAAGCCGGCCGGTGCTGGCCTCAACTGCGGCAAGAGTTCCCCACGGCGGTGCATTGCACGGCATGTTCCAGGGCGAGAGCACCGGTCGACGGCGCATCACATACGGTGTGCCTTTCATGGGGGCATATTCCCAACCGCCTTCGACCAATCCCTGAGTGGCGCTCCTGTTGTTCAGGCGCCGCGCTTCCTCCCTGGGGAGGAGTTGAACAATAAAGGGGAGGTTCGTCTGGTTCACAACGATGAGGCCTCGGCTGTGGTCGAATGAGACGCCTCCCCAGTTGGTGCCGCCGACATTCCCCGGATACTCGAGCGAGCCTTGCAGGCTCGGGGGCGTGAAAATGCCGTCTCGGCGCAGCCCGGCGATGATGTCGCGACACTTGCCGCGATCCCAAGGGGTCAGGCCCCAGGCGTCCTGCGGATCGAGGCGGTTGGGGGCGAGCGCTGGGGTCGCAGCCGGAAACGGTTGGGTGGGCGAGAGCCATTCTCCCTCCACCCCGCCTTGCGGTACAGGCCGCTCCTCGACGGGCAGGAGCGGCTGGCCGGTGTCGCGGTCCAGAATGAAAAGGAAGCCCATCTTGCTTGGCTGGGCCAGGGCCGGGATTTTCTGCCCGTTACGTTCCACCTCGATCAAGGAGGGCCCGGACGGCAGGTCGTAGTCCCAGAGGTCATGATGGACGGCTTGGAAAGCCCACACCACCTTGCCACTGGATGCCCGCAGCGCTACCAGCGAGTCGGCGTTTCGGTTCTCGCCCTTGCGCTCGCCGCCGAAAAAGTCGGGGCTGGGACTGGTGGTCGGCAGGAAGACCAGGTCGTGCTCGGGGTCAGAAGACATTGGGCCCCAGACGTTGCCCGCGCCAGTGCGATCGGCGCCATTCTGCCAGGTGGCCCGCGCGGGATCAGTGGGATCGCGCGGCACCGGATCGAATGACCAGACCAGAGCGCCAGTGCGCGCGTTGTAGCCGCGCACCACACCCGATTCCATATCCACGCGATCGTTATCGTTGATCGCGGAACCAACTATGACCACCTCTCCCACCACCGCGGGCGGGGACGTAAAATGGTACTCGCCTTTAACAGGGATCTGGAAGCCAGTGGTCAACGCGACCTCACCATTGCTTCCGAAAGCGGGGCAAGGCCCTCGGCCCTCAGAATCGACAGCGACCAGGCGTCCATCGAGAGTTGCGACGTAGATGCTGCGACGGCAGACGTCCCCAGGTCGGCGTTCCGGGTCGACCCACGTGGCCAGGCCGCGACACGTGAAGGCGTCACCATAGTAGCCGATGCGATCGAGGTTGGGATCGAAGACCCATCTCTCCCGGCCGGTTTCCGGATCGAGCGCAATGACTCGGTTGAAGGGAGAAACAACATACAGTGTACCGTCCACAAACAGGGGCGTTGCCTCAAAGGTGCTCTTCGCCCAAACCTTTTTTCCGTTCCACGTGGTGTTGGCATACGAGACGTCACCGCTATGGTAGACCCAGGCAACCTTGAGATCCCGCAAGTTGCTTTTCGTGATTTCTGTGAGCGGCGAGTAACGTGAGCTACCGGGATCGTTCCCGTAGGTTGGCCATTCTTCCACGGGGCCTTTGCTATCGCGCTCGATCTTGTGCGGCCCACATCCCGCGAGAGCGAAGGCCACCAGCCCCGCGCCGCCAATCCATTTGAGTCCCTTGTGACGTCTCATAATGCCTCCACCGGGAACTCAGCCAGGCCAGCGACCCTTAAGCACTAAGACAAAGTGCATTTTTGATGTGGCCCCGCCAGGGGCCAACCGTGAGTAGCCGTAGGTGCAACCTACGGATGTCGTCCACGCCCAATCGCCTCAACCCCCAAGAGGGGTTGACCCCAGTTCATTGTCAGGCCCCACCAGGGCAGCGATCCATGTTTGAGGCCTCCCTTTCCGTAGGTTTCACCTGCGGCTACTCGCAGTATGCCCTTTGGGCAACCCAGATTTGGGAGCAACCAGGAATGGACTCCCCACTTCAGCTTAGCGCCTATGAAAGGCCAGCGGCCAGAGTAGAGGGCGGACGGGCACTGGAACACCGCTTCTGAACAGGTCCCCTGTGAAAGTGGATCTACGTCCGGAAGTGAGGGGAAGCAGAAGGCGGGTGCCGCAGCTCAAGAAGCGCAGTCCATTTCGTAGAATCGTGATTCTACTACCCGGGGCGCCATGTTCCGCCGGCCGACCCGTCCGGACTGGCAACCACCACCACATAGCCGTCCGGATCCCGTATCCAGCACTCCCAGTGATTCGGACCGCCGTCACCATCAGGAGGATTTCGGTGACGCGGCATGACGACCTCCACGCCCATTTCAGTGGCGCGCTGCATAACCGCGTCAAAGTCTTCCACCTCGAACCACAGCAATACACCGTTTCCGTATGGCCTGTCATCGGGATTGCCGATCGGACCGTGATGGTGTCCCACTTTGAAGCTGTGCAACTGAAGGACAAGTTGGCCATCCGAGACCAACCGCTCATATTCCGAGCCCCCATGATCGCTCCGGCAGCCCAGCAGACGCTGATACCATCGGCTACTCGCTTCCACATCGGTTACGGCGATGAGCGGTTGAGGACGCATCGCAAGTAAAGTAACACACCTGGTTGCAACCGTGTAGTGTCGATCGACGCACTGGCAGGTTGCTGAAAAAGTGCATTTGCGCCCGCAGCCCGCCGTGGATAGGGGTAGGGAGAGCGGGATTGGCCGCGCCCCCTCCCTCCGAACCGGACAGGCGGTTCTCCCGCATCCGGCTCTCCAGTGGGTGGTCTTACCTCCGAGAGGATTGACAGGCCAAGGTATGAGCCTCAGCTAAGGAGAAGAGACCCTGCTTGGCAAAGAAAGCATGGGGCCAGCGTTGATGATCCGAACCCCGACCGCGCCCTTTCCGCTTGCGGCGGAAGCGCAGCAGGCTACGCAGCCGCATGCGCACCCATTTGTCCAGGGTGATGAACACGAATCGACGACGGTGCTGGAAGTACTCAAACCAGCCTCGCAAGGTCCAGTTCAGGTCCGTGAGGATGGTCTGCAGGCTCTGTCCGTTGTGACGCCGGGTCTTGGCCCGAATCGTGTCCTTGAACT
>DATJKY010000200.1:0-2866 GCA_035490955.1 Terriglobia bacterium
AACTTGCCGTCGGCGCTTACCCGCAGGGAAGCGGGATGGGTCCCGGCGGTGAAGGGAGAACCGGCAACCGGGGTCAGGGCCCCCTTGGTGGTATTGATTCGGTAGGCCGAAACTTCATTGGAGGAGAAATCGGACACGTACAGAAAACGACCGCCCAGCGTCACCTCCCCCGGACCTTGGCGAGTCACGACGTAGCCATTGTCGCGCAGTTGGCCGGTGGAAGCGTTGACGGTGTAAAGGGAGAGGGTGTTGTCATGGAAATTGGGCACGTAAGCGAAACGGGGCACGGTGGCCCCAGCCCCGAAATCGGACCAACTCAAGCAGAGGATGGCTGCAGCCAAGCTCAGAAGCTCAAATCTTGATTTCACAGATCACCTCCCGCAGGGGTAAAGGTACACTTCAGCCCGCTTGTCGTCAATACCGCGTACTTACTCAGTTTCATTCAGCACGGTGATTTATAACCCGAGTATAACCAGATCTTCTCGCAAGTCGGCTCAACGCCAAGTTCACACGTTTCCCTTCTTTAACTCGTCCATCAAGTAGTCGCATGACCGGACCGAGAGCGCCATGATGGTGAGAGTTGGGTTCTGGCAGGCGGTGGAGATGAATCCGGTGGAGCCGCAAGACCAAAGCGTCATCGCTTACGCGAAGCGCGCTCTGGTATTGGATCCGAACGACGCGTACGCCAAGCAACTGCTGGAACTTGGGGTGCAGGGCGGCAAGTACCAAGTGGAACAGGCGATCAAAAGCAAAGATTTTGTCAGCGCGCATCGAGTGGCCAACGCCATGGCACAGCTTCTACCGGGCCGGAACGACATCGCTGAAAGACAGAAGGATATCGCCGATTACGAGGCTGCTGATGCTAAACCACATCGCCCTAAGCCGACACCGGCACCGACGCCGATTAATCAGCGTTCTGGTCTTTCACCTGCACTCAGGTAAGCCGCAAAGGCCTTACTGCCAAGGCACGCTGAGCGTTGCCGGGGGCCGGATGATCTACACGCCGCAGTCGGCTACGGACGGAAATATGCACCCGATGAGCTTTGCTTGTTAAGATATTCAGGAGATTAAAAAGAACCCTCACGTTCTCGGTCACCACGACGACTTCCACTTGCACACCGCCTCGGGTGACGTCAACTTCCTGCCGCAAAATCCCCCCTTTGACATCTCTGCTCTTAGGTCTGCCTGTTCAAAGTAGCCGCTCCACTTGGCCCCACTGAGGGTGACTTGCCGGTGAGCTCGCTGATTCCTGTTTGGCGCTGTGGCATATCGCCTTCATTTGGTGTACTCTCAGTGCCTTTGAGTCCGAACACGCCAGGGCGTCTACCCAGCACTGGTCCCGCGCGGCACCGGCACACTCCGTTGTCAACCAAGACGCCGGAACCGTCCCGCTCAGCGGGGCCACGCCACACGACGGCGTGACGGATTTAGGCCAGGGAGGTCTGCGATGATCGATGAACGCTGCTCTACACAGCGGATGCTGGTCCTCAGGAGATTGACTCGAGCCATCACCGACCTTCTCCACGGGCAGTTGAGGGAATACCTCTCGGCGCTTGCTCCCTTGCTCCGCCCCAGGAGCATCCTCGGCGATTACGCCCAGGGCGGCACGAGGGAAGGATTGCGAGGCTCCGAGAAGGCTCTACAGGAACTTCAGAGCACTTATAAAACGGTGGCCAGCTTCCAAGCCCTTCAATCTGCCCAGCGAATTGAGGACCCCCCTGCAGATCACCAGTTCCTCGCTGGAAATCGTTCCGGCAGAATATACCTACGCGGCCAAAACGGATCAGCATAGCAAGAGTGTCGTTGTCACTTCACCTCTCAGGTGGCTGCTGACTTATGCTGGGTTCTCACTGGGCCAGCTCAAGGTGCTGCTTGCAGATCAGAACCGTACCGACGAAGATATGTCGCAGTTCATCTTGCATTACACAGTGCTCAGCGTCGCTCTTTCCCAACAGCCCTCAGTGAGGCAGGTCTTTGAGGCCCTTCGTTTCCCCGCCAGTGCGGCCCGCTCGCCGGAGTTTGGCGAACTGCCCCTCATCTATGTTACGTCATCGGTGCCCACCCTTCGTCCACCCGACGAGGTGCTCATCGAGAGCACGGAGCTCTCAGGGCGGAACGTGTTTGAGGAGATCGTCGACGTGGACGGCATTCTCGCGATGCGGGACCCGGTCAAGGATCGACTCCTGGACCTGATCAAAAGTCAAGGTGTCGAGGTCTAAAGAGTGGGTACGTGGGGGGTCGGGAGAACGGATGCATCGGAACTCCGAAGCGTCCTCAATCATTGTCTGGAGGTTCGGGTGGCCTCTTGTCATTTATGAAGAAGTTGGCGTCCAGGGGAGCGGCAATGGCCTTAAACTGACGCGGCCGTGTTGTGAAGTCAAAAAACCCATGGAGATCACCGTTTGCTCGTTCATCCGCAAATCCGAGCGAACCCTCCTTGATGTTGAAAACACTTTCGATGAATTTCAGAATGCTACCGAAGTCCAGTCGAGCGTTATTGACCAAAGCCGGCGGCGTGTAGGCAGAGACCACGAGCAGCGGAACGCGAAAACCGTACTGATAATCTCCTTGGGAGCCAGGCAGAATGATGGGCGCCTCGTGGTCGTACCAGCCGCCCCAATCGTCCCAGGTAATCAGGATGGCGGTATCAGACCAATAGCCTGCTCCTTGCTCGCACGTGGTGGCTTGGCCGATGGCATTGACAATCGACGCCACCCAGGAGGGTCCTCCGGTTACATTCGTGCTTCCCGCATGGTCGGAATTCCTCCCGTCGGGCGTGATCCAACTCACGTTAGCGAGTTGACACGCGCCGATGTCCTGCAACACGTCCGATGGGTTGAGATCGACATTTGCGGCCCACTCCGGA
>DATJKY010000201.1:0-7398 GCA_035490955.1 Terriglobia bacterium
CGCCGGCTTGGCTGCCGGGTTCCTGGAAAAGGCGTTGAAGATGGACCCCAACAACTATTCGGCTCACTACCTCCTGGCCAGCGCTTACAAGGAACTAGGCCGGACTGCGGACGCCAGCCGCGAGTTCGAGCTTACACGCACCTTGCGCTCGGATGAGAAGCAGTGATTGGCTTTGGGAAAATGGAAATTGGAAACTGGGAACTGGCAACCCCAATAAGAAAAAAGATCGAGTTCGGCCGGACCAGTTTCTATTTTTCAATTTCCAGTTTCCAAGCTTGAGGAACGCGATGAAGAAATCCATCGGCGACAACATGATTCCCAAGGACTGGAGCTTCGAGCAGGGCCTGGAGCTGATCAAGAAGTCGGGATACGATGGCGTGGAGCTGTGGTTGGGAGATGTGCCCTGGTTCCAGATGTCCACTACCGATGCGCAGGTCGAAGCCCTGCGCCGCAAGGTGGAGAGCGCCGGCCTCGTGGTCTCCAACGTCTCCACGGGCCTGCACTGGGAATCTCCGCTTTCGGCGCGCGATCCGAAGACGCGCGAGCAGGCCCTGCGCATCGTCGAGCGGCAAATCGAAACATCTCAGATCCTGGGCACCGACGCCATCCTTGTGGTCGCCGGTCTGGTCACCGAGGAAGTCCCTTACAACGAAGTGTATCTGCGCTGCCTGGACGCGATGAAACAACTCGCGCCAACCGCCGCCAAAGCCGGTGTTAAGATCGGTTGCGAGAACTGCAATTCCGAGCAGCGATTCCTGGTCAGCCCACGCGAGTTCTGGACGTTTTTGAACGAAGTGAACCACCCTTTCGTCGGCATTCACCTGGACGTGGGCAACATCCACGATACAGGATTCGCCGAGCAGTGGATTGAAATGCATGGGCCTCGCATTACCCGCATTCACCTTAAGGACGTCAACAAGCACCGCGGGCGCTGCGGCGACCAAAGCGTCTACACCAATCTGTTCCTAGGCGATAACAACTGGCCCGCTATCCGCGCTGCCTTGGCCAAAGTCGGCTACGACGGCTGGCTGGTGGCGGAAATGGAACTGCGTTACCGCTACGCAAAGGATCAGCAGTTCTACGATACCGCCGTGGCTGTGGACCGGCTGATTTCAGGTAGGCTGTGAAAAGGAAGGAGTTAAGAAGCCAGAAGAAAGGAAACCCTGACAGCCTGGTGACCGCGCTGACCGACTTCATGAGCCAATCCAAAAATCCCAAAATCGCCAGGAGTCAGAAGCGATGCCGGTGAAGCTTCCCACCTACAGCCTACCACCTACCACCTCCCGGTTTTCGCGCAGGATCTTTCTCAGCTTGGCAACAGGGATTGTCGCGACGAGGCTCCCGCGGAGGACTGCGGACGCACCTCGCGGCCACGTTGCTGCAACCTGGCTCGAGCCGCCGGACTGCGTGCTGGTGGATGCACAGCAACAGTGCGCCTTGCCGGAGTCCTTAGCTGGGTACGAGTCAGCGCTGGCCGCAGACGGGGCGCGTTTCTTCAGGACTTCTGCCGGACCCCTGCCGTACTCGAAGACGATCATCGTGCCCGCTTGCCTGGCCCTGCGTCCGGAAATCACACAAGAGATTGTCGCAGCCCTGAAGGGCGGAAGCCGCGTCGTTCTTGAGTCCGGAGCGGGTTTCGCCATGCCGTCAGACTTCGCTGGGCACCAGGAATGGTTGAGGAGCTATTGGAACGTCAGAGTCGAGGCGCCAATCGACCTTTGGAGGGCCGGTAACGGCCAACTCGGAGATCAACGGTCCCGTAGCGGGCGCTCGCCTCTCGCTGCCCGTGCCCCCTACGTAGATTTCCACTGGCCCTTCAGAACCAAGGTGCGTGACTTCAGCCGGGTGCTGCCTGTGTCCACGCTTGAGGAACATGTTGTGGCATCGTGCGGACACTGGTCAGTGGCTTCGAAGCGCACCATAGGGGAGGGTACGCTGGTTTTCCTAGGGTCCCCACTTGGCCCCCCACTACTGGCCGGGGACGCGGAGGCCCATCGTTGGCTGCGGGCGATCATCGCGTTGCCAGGGTCGTAGTGTACCCCATACACTTCGTCCTGGGCGACCAAGGCCCGGGTTGCAACATCAAGCCTCGCCATAAGCCCTCTTGGCTTTGCCACGAAAATTTCATGCACAATTAACATTCCCTTAATCGAACGGGCTTACCGTCTGTCAGTGTTACGTTTCCCATTTCAACTGTCAAAAAGGAGGAGAAGAATGAGCAGGAATTTCAGGAGTGGTTTGTTCGTGACGGCCGTTCTGTTGGCCTTGATGTGGGCGCTGAGTCTGTCCACGGGACTAAGCCGCGGCCAAGAGAGTAGCGGCGATTCGACCGGCACCAAAATTCAGCACGTCTTGCTGATTAGCATTGATGGAATGCATGCGTTGGACTTCATCAATTGCGTGAATGGAATCAATGGGGCCAATGGGGGCGACCCTTATTGCCCCAATCTCACTAGCCTCAAACCTACCGGCGTCAACTACCTCTATGCATATACTTCTATGCCGTCCGACTCGTTCCCCGGGTTAATGGCCATTGTGAGTGGCGGGACTCCGCGGAGCGTAGGAGCATTTTACGACGTTGCGTACGACCGGTCACTTCAGCCGCCGGCGACCACCACCGGCAACGGCGTGGCAGGCAGCCCCGGAGACTGCGTGCCATACACAGTGCCGACGGGAACTACCACCGAATTCGATGAAGGAATCGACCTCGACAAGACCAAGCTGAATGGCGGCGCGCCCTCCGGGGATGGCGGAGTTCAATCGATCGATCGAAAGAAGCTGGAACGTGACCCGAGCAAAGGCTGCGCCCCGGTTTATCCGTGGAACTTCGTTCGGACGAATACAATTTTTGGCGTGGTGCATGCCGCCGGCGGATACACCGCCTGGTCGGACAAGCATCCGTCATACTCCTCGGTTTCCGGCCCCGGAAGCGGCATGGCCACCAACCTGGACGACTACTACTCGCCGGAGATCAATTCGATTCCGGTGGCCCTGCCGGGCGTGAAGGTGGGCTTGATCAGTTGCAACCCTCTGCCCGATCAGAGCGCCGTCTTGCCAACGAATGCCTGGACTGACAGCTTCCAGAACATTCAGTGCTACGACACGTTGAAGGTCAACGCCATCCTGAATGAAATCAGCGGTAAGACGCACAACGGCTCGCCAGCTAAGGTGCCGACGGTGTTCGGGATGAATTTCCAAGCCGTGAGCGTCGGGGAGAAGCTGATCGAGAAGACGCTCACCCCAACAGTGACAGGCGGCTATATGGACGCGCAAGGCGTACCGACCGAGGCGCTGCTCGGTGAGATCAAGTTCGTGGACTATTCGATCGGCAAGATGATTGCCGCATTGAAAAAAAACCGCCTCTATGATTCCACCCTGATCGTCATTACGGCCAAGCACGGCCAGAGTCCCATAGATTCCTCTCGCTACTTGGGTATCTCGACCGTCCCCAATGACCCGATAACGACGTCCCCGGCGACGATTGTGGACTCAGTCCACTGCTTGCCCGAGTCTGAATCACCGTCCAACCCCACCGGTATCGGGCCGACCGAGGATGACGTCTCTCTGCTGTGGCTGAAAAGCGTGTGCTCCACGGAAGACATGGTGAATCTGCTTGAGAAGGATTCGCCGTCGACCAATAATATCGCGGGCATCGGCGAGATTTTTTGGGGAGCGGGAATTACGCAACTTTTCACCGAGCCGGGGCTCGCGCCGGGTCAAGACCCCCGCACGCCGGACATCCTCGTTACGCCGCACATCGGCGTTACCTATTCCGGCAGTTCCAAGAAACTGGCTGAGCATGGGGGCTTCGCCCATGACGACACCAATGTAATGATGTTGCTGTCGAATCCCAGCTTCCGCACCATCACCGTGACGACACCGGTCACAACCACGCAGGTAGCTCCGACCATCCTTAGGGAGCTGGGGCTCAATCCTCAAGCCTTGCAGTCCGTACGGGAGGAAGGCACCAAGGTGCTTCCGAAGTTCTAGCCCAACCACAACTGCAGCCTGCCGCTTCTCATAAAGCGACAAGCTACACTCGAGAAGGGCGCGGCGTTGACGCCGCGCTCTTCTTTTCCAAGGCCAGGGAATCGCTGAAGGAACCGGTCACAAGCTTCTGTCACAGGCCTCGCACGAAGGGGTTGTGCTCCCGTTCTTGACCGATGGTTGTCGCGGCGCCGTGGCCGGGAAAAACGGGGGTCTGGTCAGGAAAGCTCAGCAGGGTGTTCTTGATGGAATTCAGGATCTGCCAATAGTTGCCGCCCCACAAGTCGGTGCGGCCGATGCTACCCTGAAAGAGTGTGTCGCCGCTGAAGATCCTGCGGTGGTCACCCGGCAGATGCAGGCACAGACTCCCCGGCGAGTGCCCGGGGGTGTGCAACACCTCGAGGGCCAGCGATCCCCAGCGCAGCACATCTCCCTCCTTCAGGAACTGGTCCACCTCGACGACGCCGGGCGCCGGTATTCCCACCCAGGCGGCCTGCATGGCCAGATTGTGATAAAGCGGCAGGTCTGCTTCATGCATCAGCACTGTGGCCCCGGTGGCCTGCTGAAGTTTCTGGATGCCGCCCACGTGGTCAATGTGAGCATGCGTGGCAACGATGTACTTGGTTTTCAAATTATGCTTGGCGAGGATCTCCTGCACTTGCTCGATATCATCTCCGGGGTCGATCACCACCGCTTCGCGACTAACTTCATCGGCCACAACAGAGCAGTTGCACTGCAGAATTCCCACCGGGAGAGTCTCGTGAATCATAAAGTCATTCTACCAGCATTAACCCGTCACGCCTCGCGCGGGTTGGGATGCTCCAGTATGGCGCGAGTTTGATTCTCGCGGTAGCGCCGCACCGCCTCCTTGATCTCGGGATACTTATTCCCCAGGACAGCGGCAGCGAAGAGCGCGGCGTTGATGGCACCCGCCTTGCCAATGGCCAGAGTGCCGACGGGAATGCCGGCGGGCATCTGTACCATGGAAAGCAAGGAATCAAGCCCTTTCAGTGCCTGGGACTCCATGGGGACTCCGAGGACGGGGAGAGTGGTCTTGGCTGCAACCACTCCGGCAAGGTGCGCGGCTCCGCCGGCGGCGGCGATGATTACTTCCAAACCGCGCCTCTCTGCCGATTCGGCGTACTCCAAGGTCGCGTCCGGCGTGCGATGAGCAGAGAGCACGCGTACTTCATAGGGAATGCCAAGCGAGTCAAAGGTCTGCGCGGCGTGACGCATGAACTCCCAGTCGGATTTCGAACCCATGATCACGCCCACGAGATTTTGCACTGGCTCATTCCTATTTCATCAAGATTAGATGAAGTCCACAACGATCCGCTCGCCGTCATCCCACCGCGCGAAATACAATTCCGTCTTTACTTCCGGGAAATCCTTCCTTAGCACCTGTCGTATTCTCCGTAAGTCTTCTTCCTGTCGCTGGCGCGGCTCAGGGGAAGAATGCAGATACAAGGGCAGGCTTTTGTACCAGGCGCAATCCTGGTGCTGGATCAGGATTAGCCGGCCGATCTCATGGTTCTCCACGAAGAAGCGGAACCACCTCCAGCTCGCCCAGGAGAATTTCGGCAGATACTCCGCCAGGGTCAAACTCTGCGGTCCGCCTGGCACGACGATCCGATCGTAATTGCCGCCGAGACCGAGGTCCTTGTTCAGGAACTCGTTGAAAGCCGCCTGAAAGCGGTGGTCACCGCAATGAACAACAAGGGCTGCAGGCAAGGTGCTCTGGAGCTTGGCGTCGAGTTGGTAGGAAGGCATTAGGCTGGCTTATCCTCTACGGGAGCCGATTGCGCAGAGGCCTTGGGTTCGGCTGTCTCCGGCGCCCTGCCTGGAGTAAGTTTGCCGCCGTTGACGCCCAGTTGCGACAATACCGTTGGGAGGTCGAGACCGAGCGCCTGCAACTGCTGGAGCAGGCTGAAAACCAGCGCCGGTCCAGCCCTGGCGACGCGGCCTATGCCGCCAGTCCCATCGCCGCCCGCGCCGTTGCCTTGTTCAATGACCACCACTTTATCGATGTTACCTAGAGGAGCAGCAACTGCGCCAAAGATACCCGCCGAGGCTTGCAACACACTGGGCAGCTTTTCCATGATCGTTTGAAGCTTGGCGGCATCGTTGAATTCCTTCCAGGCTTCCGCCTTTCTCAGAATCGCCTGCGCTTCGGCGCAACCCTGTGCCTCAATGGCGCGCGCCTGGGCGAGACCAATGGCCTCCACCTTGGCAGCCTCGGCGCGGCCTTGGGCTTCGATGGCCGCAGCCTGGCCCAGACCTTCCTGCTTCAGTTTCTCCTGCGCCGCCTCGGCCATGGCGATCTGCGCCGCCTTGGCGCCCTCCGCTTCTAGAATGGCAGCTTGCTTCTTGGCTTCAGCGCGCAAAATGGCTGCCTGTCGTTCGGCCTCGGCAGCCTTGATCACTGTGGCTTCCAGTTCTCTCTGCTTGCGCTGGACCTCCTGCTCCTGGACGGAGATCTGCTCCTGGGTGCGTACCTTCTCCACGCGCACTTCTTCGACAACGACGTTCTGTTTGGCCTTCGCCTCCGCTAGCGGTCCGGCTTGCGCGGCCGTGGCCTTCTGCGTTTCCACTTCTGCCAGAAACTGCGCTTGCTTCACCTGGAAGTCGCGCTGCGCGGCGGCGATGTTAGCGTCAGCGTCGAACTTGGCCTTCTCGCCTTCCTGCATGGCCAGTGCGGACTTAATCTTGGCGTCGCGCGTGGCTTCAGCTTCGCCGATGGTTCCGTCCCGCTTTACCTCCGCCGTACGCCTCTTGCCAAGGGCGTCGAGATAACCTTCTTCATCGGCCACATCCTGGATGGTGAGCACGTCCACGCCGATGCCCATTCGCTCCAGGTCCACGGCGGCCTCCGAGGTCAGCTTCTGTGCGAAGCTTTGGCGATCGCTGTTGACCTCCTCCACCGTCAGGGTACCAAGAATCGATCGCAGGTGGCCTTCCAACGTCTGGAAGATGACGCGCTGAATCTCTTCGTGCGACATGCCCAGGAAGCGCTCAGCAGCAGCGCCAAGAGAGATGTCATCGCTTTTGATCTTAACGTTGGCAACGGCCTTCACTGAGATAGGCACGCCCTTCAACGTGTAAGCGCGCTTGATTTCCAACGGGATAGTGAAGACGTTTAACGAGAGGTAGTCCACCTGCTCCAGGAGTGGGAAGCGAAAGGCCGCACCGCCTTTAATCATGCGATAGCCGACGGTTCTGCCGTCCGCAGTCTTGCGCTTGCGGCCGCTGAAGACCGCCACCGCATTGGGTGGTACCTTCACATAGTTCCGGCTGAAAAGGGCCATGCCCACAATGAGGGCGAGAATGACAAGCGCTACGATAATGGGAACAAAGAATTGGGTAAGCACTTCTCTGACCTCCCTCCCGGGCAGTAGAAGCTGGAAACTGTTT
>DATJKY010000202.1:0-8303 GCA_035490955.1 Terriglobia bacterium
CGGAGCGCTTCCAGACCGTCTCCCTTCAGCGCCGAAACCACGACATCGGAATCGCCGGCCGCCAACCGCCGGGCCTCGGCGGGATCGAGGAGGTCGGCCTTATTCCAAACGTGCAGACACGGTGTAGCGGCGAGCCCAAGACTCCCGAGCAACGATCGAACGGCGGCGTCTTGCGGCTCGCGCTCGGGGTGTGAGGCATCGGTGACGTGCAGAAGCAGGCTGGCGTCCTCTAACTCCTCTAGCGTGGCGCGGAAGGCGGCTACCAGGTGAGGCGGCAACTTGCGGATGAAACCCACCGTATCGGAAAGCAGCACAGCACGTCGCGACTCCAGTTCGAGAGCGCGGACAGTTGGGTCAAGTGTGGCAAAGAGCCGCGAGGAGGTGGCGACCTTCGAACCCGTCAGGGCGTTAAACAACGTGGACTTCCCCGCGTTGGTGTAGCCTACCAGGGCCACGGTGAGGCAATGGCGCTCCTGACGATGGGCCCGGTGCAAAGCGCGCTGCGACCGCACCCGCTCAATCGCCTCGCGCAGGCGTCTAATGCGGGCACGAATGCGTCGGCGGTCGAACTCCAGTTGCTGCTCGCCCGGCCCGCGGGTGCCAATACCGCCTCCCAGCCTGGAAAGCAGGGTTCCACGACCCCCAAGCCGTGGCAGCAGATAGTTCAACTGCGCCAACTCGACCTGCAACTGACCCTCGCGGGTTCGGGCCCGGCGCGCAAAAATATCCAGGATCAACTGCGTGCGATCGATAACCCTGACGTCCAGGACCTGCTCGAGGTTGCGGAGCTGAGTGGGAGTGAGATCGTGATCGAAGATTACCGAATCGGCTTTGACGCCCTTGGCGCCGGCGCTAATCTCCCTTACCTTGCCGCGCCCCACCAGCGTTGCCGGATCGGGATCGGGGGATCGCTGCAAAATGGATCCCACAACCTGAGCGCCTGCGCTGGTAGTGAGCTCGGACAGTTCCTGTAATGTTTCTTCTTCCCCATCCGACCTGCTCAGCGAGTAGGCTGACTGGCTCGCTCCCACCAGCCGCCTACTGCAAACCCAGCCCACCAAGTAGGCCCTTTCGCGAAATTCAACGTGTCGAATACTCTTCTCCCTCGGGTGTGGACGCAGGAGCGTGCGCTGGGGTGGAGGCACCCGCGTGTTGCCTTTCTCAGATCCCAGTACCCTCACAACGCCCATTGAAGGTGACAGTCGCGAGCCCGCCGGCGAGAGCAGGCTCGAAACCTACCTTCCTTGCTCGCCCTGACAGCGGACGGTACGTATTCGCTCCGCCACTATCGCTAGGCGGGAAGAGCGGACACAACGCCGCGACGAAACCAGTCGACAGCCCTCCGCTGAAGTTCGGGGTCGTCACCGAACCCAGTAAACCAAGTGACATCGTCTTCCCGCCGGAACCACGTCATCTGGCGCTTCGCGTACTGACGCGTCGCCGTCTGAGTCTGGCGAATCGCCTCCTCTATACTCAGGTCTCGTCGTAGTGCGGCGCAGGCTTGAGCATAGCCTAACGCCTCGAGAGGCTTCAGCAGAGCGCAGTCGTGACGTCCCAGCGCCAGACTGACCTCCTCGAGCAGGCCCCCCCGGTACATCTCCTCCACCCGCCGGTTAATCCGCTCATGGAGCTCACGCCGTGGAGGGCTCAAGCCGAGCTTAAATACCCGAAAGCCCTCAAGGCCGGCGCGACCCTGACTGAACATCAGCGAAATTGGTCGGCGAGCCAGAAGGCAGACTTCGATGGCGCGAATCAGCTTCTGCTGGTCATGAGGATGAATGCGCGATGCGCTAGCGGCGTCCAGCCGGATCAGCACGCTATGCAAGAAACAACGACCGTGGCGCGCGGCCATCTTGCGCAGTCGCGCGCGCAGCGCCTCTGAGCGTGGCGGCCCGTCAAACAGGCCCTGCAGCAGGGACCGCAGGTAGAGGCCCGTACCCCCTACCAGGATAGGAAGCCGTCCGCGTTCCCGCAATGCACCCAGCACTCGTTGGGCCTCGCGACGGTAGTCTCCGGCCGTAAAGGCTTTGTCGGGATCGACAACATCGAGGAGATGATGGGGTATCCCGCGTCGCTCCTCGATCGGCACTTTTCCGCTGCCGATGTTGAAGCCACGGTAGACCTGCACTGAATCGTAGTTGAGGATTTCGCCCTCGGTCTCTTCCGCCATCGCCAGCCCCAAGGCCGATTTCCCCGCCGCTGTCGGCCCGATAATCGCCAGCAACGGGCAGTCGTGTTCTATCGACTCCACCACCACAAGCGAAGATAACGGGCTAGAAGCAAGCATAGGATCATGGATAGCAGCAGAAAGCAGCCCACCAGCTGGTTTCTCGAGGGCGCCGTCATGAGTTACGTCAGGCACAAGCTAAAGGAATCTACCGATCGAGGGAAGCAGCTCTCGCCTGTCTCAGCTACTCACTCTCTTAACTGATTGTAAAGCGGTAGCCCCAACACTTCAAGGGAAAGCATTCGATTCGCTAACCTTCGTTACCCGGTTTGCGCGCTCGCTCCCGTCTAAGCGCTTCGTCGGCCCCTACACCGCCTAGTAGACCTCGCCCCAGTTGACCCGAAGAATGCGGCAGCCGGCCAGCCCTTGAAGGCTGATAACTCGATGTAAAATAATCCCTCGGCGTATGTATATTGCCCGTAACGCTGAATCCGGCCGTGGATGGATTATCGAGTTCGGCGCTAACGGTAGAATCGCGAACATCAAGACTTTCGTCCCCTCACCGATCACAACCTTCTGGTATACTGACTGAGGTTAGAGTTACACTATCAAAATCTGAGAGTGGCCGTTTTCCCGGCACCCCGAGGAGAGGCTTCGCCCCTTGTTCCGGTTTGTCGAATTCAGCGTTCCATCCTAAATTAGCCGAGTAAGGTGAGGTGCACGGCATGGGAAGAAGTAGCCAGACGCAACAGAAGCGTCAGTGAGAGAACAAGTTGCGTGAGGAAGCACAACTCCAACGCGAACTGCGACAGCAACGGCAAGCCCAAAAGAAACGAGCACAGGCGCGGGAGGACCTGCTATTAAGCGAACGGCCTATTTCTGCGGAAGGTACGGATGCAAACGAGCTGGGTCCCGAATCGACCAGCAATGACACCGTCATTACCCAGGCCCTCGATCGCCATCAGGATCCCACGGGCTGGACATCAAACCAAACGGACTCGGAAGGTACGCCGCAAATTGGAGGAACCATGGCGTCGAAATTATTTGTAGGGAATCTGGCTCGCACTGTTACCGATAATGACTTGGCCGACTTCGTGACCAACGCGGGTTTTCAGGTCGCATCGGCGCAGGTGATCCGGGACAGGATGACAGGCGATCCCAAGGGATTCGGATTTGTCCAGCTTGCCGAAGGCACCGACCTTCAGCAGGCCATCGGACGGCTGAACGGCCAAGTACTCCAGGATCGCCCGTTGACCGTGAATGAGGCTCGTCCCCAACGCAGCGGCTTTTCGGGCTCGCGGGGCGGTCCGGGTTTCGGTGGCCGCGGTCGTGCTGGCTTCGGTAAAAGGCGCGACTACTAACAGCCGACAAGATGATATTGCGATTCCTGGAATCGCACCTCACCGAGCGAGTAGCCGCCCGTTTCCTGCCCAGAGGCGCGGTGCGCCTTGGAGAAACTGAAAACCGCGGTCACGATTGCCATTCTGGGCGCGGGGGATATGGAAACTATGGCGTCGGCACTGCCAATGGGAAGCTTGAAAAAGCAGCTAGGATCGGCACCAGCAGATCTCGATCGCGATCAGTTTGCCGTCTCGAACGTAGTTTTCCTGATCGTTATTCACGCTGGCGCGTTACTTTCTGCGTGGCGCGCAAGCTGGACGGCCGTAGCAATGTGCCTTGTTCTACATGCCGTCTGCGGCGGGCTGGGTATTGGCGTTGGCTATCACCGCCTGCTCACCCACAGGTCGTTCAAATGTTCGCGCGCGCTGGAATACATGCTGGCGCTCCTCGGCTGCTTGAGTCTCGAGAGCGCGCCCACTTATTGGGTTGCGCAACATCGCCAGCATCATCGATATCCCGACCAGCCGGGCGACCCCCACAGTGCCAGGGAGGGCTTCTGGTGGAGTCACATGCTCTGGATCGCCTGGATACCCTCTAGAGACTCCGCAGAGAAACTGCAGAGGCGTTATGCACCCGATCTGGTCCGCATGCCGTTCTATCAACTTCTGAGCCGTTTCTGGGTCGTCCCTTCCATCGTGCAGGGAGTGTTGCTTTATCTTCTGGGAGGGGCGCCTTTTGTCGTGTGGGGTATGTGCGTTCGGTTGGTCTTGTGCTATCACAGCACCTGGCTGGTGAATTCCGCCAGTCACCGATTTGGCTACAGAACTTTCCCTGTTGAGGACCTTTCGACAAATTGCTGGTGGGTGGCGTTGCTGGCCTATGGTGAAGGCTGGCACAATAACCACCATGCGTTTCCTACCTCAGCTCGCCACGGGCTGAAGTTCTGGGAAATTGATCCCGCATACGCGTTTATTCGCCTGCTCAAGGCGGTTGGACTGGCATGGGACATTAAGACCGTAACCCCCAACGAGCTGCAGTTGAGACTGCGCTGAGGGCGGGTGAAGACGCGAAGGAGCCTTGTCTGGAAGACGCGCCAAATTACTCTAACTCCCCCCTAACGCCTGGCAGTCTGGGACACGCGACCGACGTTGTTCGCATGTACCTCCGTGAGGCAGGGCGTATATCCTTGTTGACGCGCGAAGCAGAAGTTGATCTTGCCAAGCGCATCGAGCGTGGACAGTTCAAAATCCTCAAGTTGCTTTCGCGCTCGCGGATTGTTGCCGGCGAGATCTCCCGGCTATTTCAAGAATTGAACGAGGGGAAGGGGTCTGTTCAAGAAATTCTGGTTCACCGTGACGATGACGGGACTGAGGAAATTGTGGAGGGACGCGGCTGGGAAGTCAGGGACGCCCTCCGCGACCTCGAGCGTCTGGAACGGCAGTCCGTGAAACTGAAAGCGACTAAAGGGTTCAACCTCGCAAACAGGGTCGCTCGCAGATGGGCTCTAGGCCGCCAGCGCGTGCAGATTTCGCGATTAATTCGATCCGTCGGGCTTGCGCACACCCAGCGCCTGGGATTTATCGAAAAGATCCGGGAAATGGTCGAAGCGCTAGAGTCCATCGAACTCCAGGTGGAAAGGCTTAAGAAAAGGCTCCAACTCAGACGAGCCAACAAGGGCCTGCGGAACGAGCTTGGGCAATGCCGGCGTAAGCTGACAGCGATCGAAGAACGCGCCGCTTGCTCCAGTGCTGAACTCAAGCGGACGTACAGGGAGCTTCTCGCAGCCGTCCAGGCTACCAAGACAGCTAAGAGCGAGCTGGCGGAAGCGAACCTTCGCCTCGTCGTCGCCATCGCCAAGAAATTTCCCAATCGCGGCCTCGAACTTGCGGACTTGATCCAGGAGGGGAACCTCGGCCTGATGAAAGCTGTGGAGAAGTTCGATTACCATCGTGGGTACAAGTTTTCCACCTATGCGACGTGGTGGATCCGGCAATCGGTGATGCGCGCCCTCGCCGACCAAGGGCGAACTATTCGCGTCCCGGTTCACATGATTGAGAGGATCAATAAGCTCAGGCGCGCGGTGCGCCAAATGGTACAGGAATACGGCCGCAAGCCGACTACGGAAGAGATCGCCAAGCGCATTGGCATCTCTTTCAATGAGGTCCAGGACGCCCTAAAGATCGCGCAAAGGCCCATTTCGCTCGATACGCCCATCGGTGAAGAACAGGAGGCTCACTTTGGTGATTTGATAGAGGACCGCGGGGTCATTCCAGCGGCCGAAGTCGTTATCTGCACCAATCTGAAGCAGTGCACGCAGGCAGCATTGAAGATTCTAAGTGGGCGTGAAGAGAAGATCATCAGGATGCGCTTCGGACTTGAGGACGGGAATGCCTCTACGCTCGAACAGATCGGTGGGCGTTTTGCTGTGACGCGAGAACGGATCCGGCAGATTGAAGCAAAGGCCTTGCGCAAGCTCCGGCACCAGTCGACTAAGCTGGAATTACGGGCCCTCCTGGATGGGTTTTAGCTCGGGTGATCCTGTTGGCGTGGCAGCTCACTGTCGGTGGGTCTTATCAGCTTCGTCTCTTGACTGGGCGGCGTTTCTCTCGGTATTCGTCCAGTTCCTGGTTGGAAAGCGTAGAGTGGCCGGGAAGAGGCCGTTCCGAAGTTTCCAAGCCAAGGTCCTTCTGCAATTTCTGATAGCAAAGGTCCGCAGCGTCCTGGTAGGGTACGCGCTTCTCGGCAAATGCCTGGTTGGATATGGTAAATGTGAACTCTCGTTTCTCTGATTTCGCATCGATCACGCGGTATAAGTAATCTCTGCCACGCGGCGTGGTTTCAAAGCCAAGATATTGAATCAGCACCATCGCTCCTTCCTGGCCGGATGCTCCCGCCCGGGCCTCACGAGATGGGAGCGCATTGTGGTAGGCATCCCCCCTTATGCCTCGACGCCAACTTGCTATTCCCGCTGCTGCGTCAGTGCCGTTCCCGACTGATCGGAGCTGTTTCCGGAGGCGACGCCCTAAGGAGTTGCGGGGGCCCGACTTAAGTTAAGTTGTCAAGGCGGTGATGAGGGCTGGGCAGGCAACGATGCCTGCACTGCCCCCGACGGAAGCGCTTGGCGCGTTGCCGTGAGAGTATTGGTCAGCGACTGCCCAGGGAGCTGCCGAACGATAGGCTCGATGATCCATCCCAGCCCTTTGGGCACATCGCGCGTCAGCGAAATAGCTCGGCACTCAACATACACGCCGCCGTCCCTCTCCTCGAATCGCCAGTAGGAATCCAGACGCCACAAGAACCCATAACCGGTACCGGGCGGCAGCGCTTTCTCGCTTGGCTTTCCGGCATCGTGCACCTCGTCAATCCGCGTCGTGTAAGAGCAACAAAAGCAGCGCGTGGCGTCTAAGGAGGAATAATGCACGTCGTGATAGGTGTCAAGTACGACCGTGATGATTTTCTTCTTGAGAAGTCGCAAGTAGATTTGGAAATCTTTGTCGTGACTGCCCATCAGCTTGGAGTCGATCACCTCGGGCTTGTAGATATTCTTGTGGTTGTCGTAGTCCTGGACCAACGCCAGGGTCTCTTTGACCGTCGTGCCAAGAGTGAATGTGGCTCCGATCCAATCATGAACCAAACCCTCCGGGACTTTACCAGCCTCTTTGCCCGACCAGCGCTGCGTTACGATCTTCCCCTGGCGGACCTGCTGGGCTCTCTCGGAACTAACGTCACACCACAGAAACGGCCCGTTGCCTTGCAGGGTCTGCTCCATTCCGGCTTCGGCCTCGCGTATGTACGCCTCAAACGCCTCTACCGTCGAAGGGTTCAACCGCACCGGCTTGACAGTTTGCACCATGAAAACCGACCTACCTTTCATCGTGATACGTGCGTATCCGTTGTGTCAAGGGAGTTGGTTGCCTAAATTAGCCTGGACCAATATGCCTGCGGTTTCGAACGCATCGCCGAAATTAGAAAGCGAGAGCCGTCAAAATACTACGCAAGGCCCCCTCGCCACCCCGGCCGAGTTGTTTTGTCCAGCGTACCGTCCATCTGCCGAAGGGCTGTTCGCAGCTCGGACATCGACCCCTCGCCGTTTTTCGGAAATTATGCTCGAACGGTGCTCTCTGGCTGGGCCCCCCTAAAAACGACGGAGATGTCACCTGAAAACGGTCCCAACGGGCCCACAGAGAGTGGACAGACTCGCTTTTGCGGAATCGGGAGCGGCGTCCGTGGATATCGAAAGCTATCCTTTTGCCATCCCCAACGGAAATGAGCAGTGTTCTACCACATTGAGGCGCGACGAGGTGGGAATCCGAAGTAGACTAAGGGTGCGGTCGCATCCAGCACGAAGCGCTTCACAAGAATTCCACGAAAGCGGAAAGCCGCGATTGCTCGCGGCCTCTTCGGTGATTCCTGACTGCAGATTTGAAATTGCCGACCGACCTTGACAACTGAGTTGAGCAGCCGCGTCATCTGAAATCCCAAATTTGAGGTTTGAAATCTCAGAGAGCCGAGCATCCGTTCCGAGCCTAGCCGATAGAATCGGCTCTCGGAACCGGTTCTCTCTTAGAAAGGAGGTGATCCAGCCACAGGTTCTCCTACAGCTACCTTGTTACGACTTCACCCCAATCATGGCTCATACCTTGGGCGCTATCCCCCTTGCGGTTGGAATTACGACTTCTAGTACAAGCCACTTTCGTGATGTGACGGGCGGTGTGTACAAGGCCCGGGAACGTATTCACCGCGTCGTTCTGATACGCGATTACTAGCGATTCCAGCTTCATGCAGTCGAGTTGCA
>DATJKY010000203.1:0-16374 GCA_035490955.1 Terriglobia bacterium
ATGCTCGACATCTCGGCCTCCCGTGAAAGCCGGGCAACCCTAATGGACACCGTCCATCGCGTCGCTTGCCGGTTATTCATACCGCTGACAGTGGGCGGCGGTGTGCGAACCCTCGACGACGCGCGCCGGCTTCTCTCGGCCGGCGCCGATAAAGTGGCTGTGAACACGGCAGCCGTGGAGGCTCCCAACCTCGTCCATGAACTTGCGTCCCATTTCGGAAGCCAGGCCGTGGTGGTGGCCATCGATGCGCGGACTCGCGCGTCCTATGCCACTCAATTACCGACAACCCATGTTACGGATCTGACCCCCTCACCCCCGGCCCCTGTCCCCCAGGGGGGCGAGGGGAGACAGGAGCAGGGAGGCGTGGCCCCTCTCCCCCAAAGGGGTGAGGGGAGACCTCATTCAGAATTAATGTGCCCCTCGCCCCCTTGGGGGAGAGGGGCCGGGGGTGAGAGGGCAACACCCAGGTGGGACAGGACACTAGACCCAGGCGAACGTCAGCACCTTCCGCAAGACGGACCCGCGTCCCGATGGACGGTTCTCACTTACGGCGGCACGCGTGAAACTGGCCTTGACGCTGTGGAGTGGGCCTGCCGCGTCGAGATGTTAGGTGCAGGCGAGATCCTGTTGACCTCGATGGATGCCGACGGGACGCAGGCTGGCTTTGACTGCGACCTGACGGCAACCACCTCGACTGCGGTTCACATTCCCGTCATCGCCTCGGGTGGTGCCGGAGGGCCAGAACACTTCGCTGAGGTTTTCCTTCGGGGCGCGGCCGACGCTGCCCTGGCAGCTTCGATCTTCCACTACGGGCAGCACACCATCCGAAGCCTTAAGGAGTACTTGCGGGCTCAGGGCGTCCCTGTACGGATTGATTTTGGATTTTAGATTTTGGATCAGTCGTAGCGCATTCGCTTCAGTCCGCGAGGACTTGTCCTGCTCTGTTTTGGAGTGATCCGCATTTTAGCTATGAGCCGGAGATCCCGGGTGGCGCATACATCGCGCATTTTGCGATGTGTGAGACCCTTGAGAACCGCACACATGGCACGCGACGCCATGTGTGCGCCACCCCAAACTATGGCGAGGGAAGCCAACGAGCTGCTGGCGATGACGGTCGCACTGCTGAAGACATTGCAGGGCGAAGGTACTTAATCCAAAATCTAAAATCCAATGGTCATTCCCTGCATCGACCTCATGGGTGGCAAAGTAGTGCAGCTTGTCCAGGGTAAAGAAAAGGCCCTGGAGCTCCCTGATCCTGTAGCCGTGCTGGAAAAGTTCTTGGCCTTTACCGAAATCCAGGTGATCGACCTCGACGCCGCTATGGGGCTTGCGCCGCAGGTCGAGTGCGTCCGTGAGCTGTGCCGGCGCAAACCCTGCCGCGTGGGTGGCGGAATTCGCAGCCTCGAGCGCGCCCTGCAAGTTCTGAGCGAAGACGCCCACAAGGTAATTGTCGGCAGTGCTGCCTTCACAAGGCAAGGTATCGACCACGTTTTCCTGCAGACTCTTGCCAACACTGTCTCGCGGGATAGACTTATCATCGCGGTCGATTGCCTCAACGACCAGGTTGCCATCCACGGCTGGCGCGAAGTTCTGCCTCTCAGCTCGAGCGAGGCGTTGCCGCAGCTCGAACCCTACTGCTCGGAATTCCTGTGCACCTGCATCGACGTGGAGGGCCGACTTCAGGGAACCAACCTCGAATGGTTCCGGAAGCTACGGACGCACACGCAACGGCCTATCACCGCCGCCGGCGGCATCACCACCGACGAGGAAATCCGCGCGCTTGAAGCACTAGGCATGAACGCGGCCCTTGGTATGTCGATTTACCGCCAGTACTTCCGGGAACTCTTCCAATAGGGCAAGTGGGGAAAAGGCGAAATGGGCACAAGGAAGCATCGTACCCATCATGTTCCCGTTTTCCCTTTCCCCTTTTGCCCCGGTTGTGTGCGCTTCTTCGTTCACTCCAGGTAAATGCGGGGTACGCGTTTGCCGATGGAGCACGTGACCTCGTAGGGCACGGTGCCCAGTAGCTCCGCGATCTCCGATGCGGTGATGGAACAATGGTCGGATTGGCCGATCAAGACAACTTCATCGCCCACCACGACGCCGGGAATGTCCGTGACGTCGAGGAGTGTTAGGTCCATGCTGATGTTACCGACGATCCTGGCGCATTGGCCGTTGACGAGGGCTCGGCCGCGATTGGAGAGGCCGCGGCTCAAGCCGTCAGCGTAGCCCACGGGAACCGTCGCGATGCGAGAGGGGCGCCGTGTGTGGAAGGCGGCACTGTAGCTGAGGGGCGTGCCGCTGGGCACGTCCTTCAGATAGACGACGCGCGACTTGAAGGTGAGTATGGGCTCGAACTCGGGTGCGCCAACTCGCTCGCGCCCAGGCGGGCACATCAACGGTAGACAGTATCCATAGAGCAGTGCCCCAATACGCACGAGATTCTCAGGAAAGTCGTGACGCGCGAGCAAGGCAGCGCTGTTAGAGACGTGAACCCACTCCGGGTCGACGTCGAACCAGGGTAGCCTTTTTAGGCCCGCCTGAAAGCGGGCCAACTGCTCATCGGTCTGACAGGCTACGAGGTCCTCAGCGGAAGCCAAGTGCGTGAAAACGCCTTTTAGTTGTAGTCCTTCCAGCTCCTGGTAACGCTCCAGGAAGGACTCCAAGCGGTCAGGGGGCAGGCCCAGGCGACCCATACCGGTATCCACCTTCAGATGGAGATCGATGGGTTTCTGATAACGGCGTGCGCATTCCGCGTAGGTGTCTAGCCGCGCGGTGGCGGAAACGCTGGGTGTCAGGCGGTACTCGATCAAGTCTGCGGGGTCACTCATGTAGAGGCCGCCAAGCAGCAACACCGGCTGATCAATGCCTGCCTGGCGCAACTCCAGCGCTTCCTCTACGGTAGCCACTCCGAACCAATCCACCCCGCACTGGGCGAGGCATTTTGCCACGGAGACCGCACCATGTCCGTAAGCGTCGGCCTTCACTACCGCCATGACCTTGCGGCGGCCGGCCAGGGATCGCACATGCTGATAGTTCCGTCGCAGGGCCGCGAGCGAGATCTCCGCCCAAGTGGGTCGCAAGAGTTTATCAGGGCTATGAAGCATGGGAATTGACGATAGATTGAATGATTGGGTGATTGAGTGATTGAAATCAGCCCCTGATCGCTCAATCGGTGAATGGCTCTAAGTCCTTCACTGTTGCTCGCCGAACGCAGGATTCTCAAAGCGCACGTAAGGCTTAAGGAAGACCAGGATAACATCGCCGGTCGGTCCGTTGCGCTGCTTGCCGACGATCAGCTTGGTTTCAACTCCGGCCCGAGGATCCTGTCCATCCTCTTCGTCGTCGCGACGCCGCTCCCGATAAATGAAGATCACGACGTCTGCATCCTGTTCAATGGAGCCCGACTCACGCAGGTGCCACAATTCTGGACGCCCTGCCCCGTGCTGCTCGGGTGCACGGCTCAATTGGGACAGTGCCAGCACTGGAATGTTCAGCTCCTTGGCAATGCCTTTCAGGCTGCGGGAGATGAACGAAACCTCTTGCGTGCGGTTTTCAAACCTTCCGTGGCCTGTCGCCAATTGCAGGTAATCCACGACCAAAAGGTCCAGCCCCCTTTCTGCCTTCAACCGCCGCGCCTTCGCACGAATCTGGAGAACACTGAGGGCCGGCGTATCCTCGATGAATAGTGGAGCTTCCGCAAGTCGCCCTAGCGCCTTGGCCATTTTCTCCCAATCCTGCTGGCTGGCGAAGCCGGTGCGGAGCTTATGGCTGTCAATGCGCGCCTCGGAGCACAGGAGCCGCATCAGCAGCGACTCCTTGCTCATCTCCAAGGAGAACACACCCACCACTCTCCCCTTCTGGGCGGCGTGGGCGGCGATGTTGAGGGCCAGTGCCGTCTTACCCAGTGAGGGCCGTGCAGCGAGCACAATAAGTTCGCTTGGCTGCAGACCTGACAGCATGCTATCCAACTCTTCGAAGCCTGTCTCCACACCCGTGATCCTTTGGCCCCGGTCAGCTAGCGCATCAAGTGTCCCGAAACTCGACTTGACGATTTCGTGGGGTCGGAAGAACCCGGACCGCACCTTCTCGCCCGCAATCTCAAAAAGCTCACTCTGTGCCAGGTCAATTAGCACCTCGGGTTCGTCGACGCCTTCAAAACAGCGCGCGATGACGTTGTTGGAGGCGTTAATCAGGCGCCGCAGCAGGGACTTCTCTTTCACAATCCGGCAATACTCGCCGACAAGCGAGTAGTTGCCGACCGGCACGCCGTCGGTGAGCGTGGCGAGATAAGCGGCGCCTCCCAATTTTTCCAGCAAGCCTTCCTTGGAGAGTTCCTCCGCCAGGGTGACCAGGTCGATGAGGTGGCTCTTCTCTGAGAGCTCAAGCATCTTAGAGAATATCGCGCGATGCGAGTCGGAGAAGAAGTCGTCCCGTCCGACAGTGCCCACGGCGAGATTCAGCGCTCCGTTGTCAAGAATGATGGACCCCAGCAGGGCGCGCTCGGCTTCCAGATTGTGAGGGACCGCTCTCTCCACGACAGTGCTGGTTGGCATGAACTTGGGGATGTCTCTTCGAGTCGAGAACTCTTGGAGGTGACATTATACCATTTTGGATCGGACGGAGAGACGATGTGTACCGCACGGCCGCGCAGAGGTACCGTCGCAGCGCCCTTTGGTACGTCGTTTCATAAATTCGGCAACGTATTGCCAACCGCCTCACCCGGCCCGTCCCGGCTGGTGAAAGCGCCGGCTGCGGGCCGTCCTCTCCCGCGAGGGGAGAGGGTCAGACGATTCGATTCTGGTCCCTCCGTCGAGCCACAACCCTCTCCCCTCGCGGGAAAGAGTGCCTGAGGAACGAGGGCGGGTGAGGGGCTCGCATACGTTAGCGTAGTTCCGAAAAGCAGTGCTTAGCTAAGATGCTGGCCGGGCAACGGGAGGTCCACGTTGTGCAGGCGGGTTGAGCCTTTGCCCGTGTTCAGTACGTTCCTACGTTCCGTTGACGTGCTCGCAAACGGGGTTGGGGCGGCGGTTGTTAGGCGGGGAGGAGGGTAGGGCAAGGGCCTCATCGGCTGCCCCCTTCGCCGTTGCCGCCGAAGTGTCCAATCATCAGATCGGCCAGGCGCCTCAGACGTTCATCGAGCGCCCGCAACCGGTCGTCGCCTTCGCGGGTGACTTGTCGCAGCAACTCTGCGTTGGCGCGAATGGCCGTCCACGTAAGCTTCATCTCCTCCTGCAATTCGAGGCGATTCTCCTCGTACTTTCGCAACATCGCCTCGTGTTCTGCCAGCCAGCGTTCATGGCGCTCGACCGGATCATCTTCGCGATCCACTCTAGCCTCCCCATTGTCTTTTCGTCTCGCGCCGCCGGATTCCTCGGTTATCGCTTGCTTTCTTCTGTTGGGGAGGCTGACTTTTCCCCGGAGTGAGGTTCAGATGCGGGCGGCGGCACTTCGCTCTCCACCTTCACCTTGATGGTTTGGACAACTTCGCGGTGGAGCTTCATGGCGACATCATACTCGCCCAGCAGCTTAAGGGGGGTCTCCAGTTGGATTTTGCGTTTGTCGATGTTGTACCCCTGCGCCGCCAGCCCTTCCGCCACGTCCATGGCGGTAACCGAGCCGAACAGTGTGCCTTGCTCGCCCGACTTACGCTTGACCGTCACGCTGACGCCTTCCATGATCTTCGCCAGTTCCTCGGCGTCAGCCTTTTCCCTGGCTTCCATCTTCAGGAATCTCACCCGCTGTTGCCCCACCCATTTCTTGTTTTGGGCGGTCGCAGCCAAGGCCATTTTCTTTGGCAAGAGATGGTTACGCCCATAGCCGTCAGCTACTTTGACCACCTGGCCGCGGGTTCCTAGTTTTTCCACGTCCTGCAAGAGAATCACTTCCATATTCAGTCCTCAGCAATCAGCGGCCGGCTCTCTGCACCTAGGCTCGAGACTGACCACTTGGGGTGTTAAAGGCCGTCATGCCGATCGGCGCCAGCTCGAAGGGTAGCGCAGACTTTCAATTCTCAGAAAGTCCGCGGCTTGTCCGGACGAAGAACCGCAGAGTTCGCGAAAAACCTCTGTGCTACCCGCTGAGCGCTGGAAGCTCAGAGCTGATGGCTGACAGCTTTGTTAGAGTGCTGCCGCGAACGGCAGGAAGGCGATGTTCCGCGCGCGCTTGATGGCTACTGCCAGGAGGCGCTGGTGGGGCGAGCACGTTCCCGTCAGCCTTCGAGGCAGAATCTTGCCGCGCTCAGAGACGAATTGCCCAATCACCTTCACATCCTTGTAGTCGATCACGTCAAGTTTCTCGTCGCAGAACTTGCAAACCCTTCTGCGGCGGAAATACTGCTTTCTCGGTCCGGACTGTGCCCCGGCGGGCCTGGCTGAGCGATCACCCTGCCTGGAGGTACCTCTGCGTGGTGACATAACTGGCCTACTCCTTCACTGGTATCGGTTGCATTTCCGCCCCTGGTGTGGCGGGGGCAGGGGGCTTGGGCTTGCGGACCGCCTGTTTGGCTCGCAACGCCTTCCACTTCTCTGCCCGCTCGAGCTCCTCATCGATGCGCACCGTAAGGAACTTAATCACCGCGTCGCTGACTTTGAGCCGACGCTCCAACTCTTTAACTGTGTCGCCGGTGCCTTCAAGCGTGAAAAGCACGTACAGCCCTTCCCGGCAGCGGGCAACCCGATAGGCAAGCCTACGGCGCCCCATCTTATCCACTTTCTCGATCTTCCCCCCGTGCAGGGTCACTGCGCTTTCCATTTGAGCAATGACCTTGTCGACGTCTTCCTCTGATACGTCCGGACGAATAATAAACATCACCTCGTACTTGCGCATCCGACCTCCAACCGCCTCGGTAGTATCGCTCTTTGGCAGGGCTGGCGCACACCCTGAGGTCTGCGTGCTCCCTGTCATACCCTTCGCAGGGTCGAAAATGCTAGGTAAAAATTTCGCTGTACTGAAAGTAAAGGACTTAGCATTTTCATGGCGTTTCGCGGGCCGCAGACCCTAAGTGACAGACCTGGAGGTCTGCGCCAGCCTTGCTGCCGCGCCGCCCCGCGAACCACTTCTAACCTTACAGCGGCGAAGGCTGCCGCTGGTTGTAGCGGTTCATCGCCTGCTGCAAACTTTCTTGCACTATAACCGTGACCGCCCCAGCGGCGCGGTCAATCATGTCCGCCACTGTCTCTAGGTCGGCCCTCCGAAAGCGACCTAACAGGTGTGCGGTCAAGTCGGCAACTCGATGATCCGGCTGCACGCCCATGCGCACCCGGACGAAGTTATCGTTTTGAAGCGAGCCAATGATCGACTTCAGCCCGTTGTGGCCGCCGGCGCTTCCCCGGGCTCGGATGCGCAGCCTTCCAAATGGAAGGCTGACGTCGTCCACCAAAACGATCAGATCTTCGACCGGCGCCTCGTAGTTGTGCAGCAATCGAGCCACCGACAGGCCGCCCAGGTTCATGTAAGTCTGCGGCTTGGCGAGCACAACTTCAGTTTCACCTACGCGGGTCATCGCCGTGAGCGCAAGGGCCTCCGGCCTGTTGATCTCCACCCCGCATTGCTCGGCCAGGCGATCTACAGCCATGAAACCGAGGTTGTGCGGCGTCAGATAGTACTCAAGCCCGGGGTTTCCCAGGCCCGCGATTAACTTCAAGTCTACTTGCTTTCCTTCTTCTCGTCCTTCTCGCTGGCGGATTTCTCGCCCTTTTCTTCCTCCTCCGCCTTGCCCTTGCGTATTACTTCGGGCTCGGCAGGGGCAACTTCTGCGACGACCTCGGCCGGTTTCTCTTCCACTCTGAGCGCGACCACGTGCGCGACAACCCGCGTAGCGTCCGTCAGTACCTTCACGTCCGGCCCAATGGGCAGATCGGAAACGCGAAGGTGGCGTCCGATCAGCAACTCGCTCACATCCACAGTGACGTGCTCAGGGATGTCGTCGGGAAGGCACTCGATTTCTACTTCACGAAGGACGAACTCAAAGACGCCGCCTTGAACCTTCACGCCTTTGGGTTCGCCCGTGACATGGACGGGCACCTTGACCCTTAACTTCGCGTCTTTCGCAATCCGGACCATGTCCACGTGCAGTAAACGGCCGTCGACGGGCTCCAACTGCCAATCCTTGAGCATCACGCGGGCCGGTGTCCGGCCGTGGATCTCCAAATTGAGGATGGCCGTGTGGCCTGCCTCCGACTGCACGATTGGCAACACTGCCTTGGGGTCTACAACAATTGGAATGGCAGGGCCACCGCCACCATAAACAACCGCGGGCACGCGGCCTGAACGTCGTAGACGACGAGAGCAGTTCTTGCCGAAGTCCTCGCGCGGCTCGGCGGTTATCGTCGTTACCTGTGCCATACTTCTCTGCTCCTTCTGTTTCGTGTCGCGGCAAGCTGCTCGAATTCCACGACGAGCGCGTCCGCATTGTAGGGGCGACCCTTGTGGTCGCCCAGGGCAGGCACCAGGCCTGCCCCTACCTCAGATAAACAACCTGCTCACGGACGTCTCGTCGTGAATGGACTTGATGGCTTCCGCCAGCAACCTACCCACACTCAGCACCTTGATTCGCGCGCACTGTTGCACGTCCGGACAAACCGGGATAGAGTTTGTGGTCACCACCTGCTCCAGATCCGAATCACAAATCCTCGAAATCGCATCGCCGGCAAAGACCCCGTGGACGCAGCAGGCGTACACTCTTTCGGCACCCTTCTCCTTCAATGCCCGCGCGCCACGTGCCAGCGTACCGCCCGTGTCCACCATGTCATCGACGATCAGACAGGTCCTCGCAGCCACATCGCCGATGACATTCATCACTTCAACTACGTCGGCATCCTCGCGGCGCTTGTCGATGATCGCCAGGGGAACTCCCAGCTTCTTGGCGAAGGCGCGCGCTCGTTCAACGCCGCCCGTGTCCGGAGAAACAACCGTCATTTCCTCAATCTTCCTCTCCGCCTTGAGCCTACGGAAGTATTCCACGGTGACGGGCGTGGCGTAGAGGTGGTCAACCGGAATGTTGAAATACCCCTGAATCTGTCCGGCGTGCAAGTCGAGCGCCAGAATGCGGTTCGCCCCCGCAGAGGTGATCAAATCGGCCACCAACTTCGAGGAAATGGGAACCCGCGGCCGGTCTTTGCGATCCTGGCGCGCATATCCGTAGTAAGGCATAACCGCGGTGACGCGACGCGCCGAGGCGCGCCGCAGCGCGTCGAGGACAATCAGCAACTCCACCAGGCTCTCGTTTACCGGTTTACAAGTGGGCTGGACCACGAACACGTCTGCGCCGCGCACGTTCTCGCCAATCTGCACCCGCACTTCCCCGTCCGGAAAGCGGCCAACATCAGCCTGCCCCAAACCCATTCCGAGATGCCCACAAATCTCCTTGGCCAAATCCGGATGGGCGTTTCCCGAGAAGACTTTGAGGGCGTTCGACTTTCGCTCTGCCATGTTAAGCCTCTGTTGGGTTCCCGGCGTCAGGCTGCCAGGCGTTAGGTGTCAGTTCCAGGTTTTAACTACTGGGTTCCTAGCACCCGGCACGTAACTGGCTGGGAGGCCTGGATTCGAACCAGGGTTCCATGCTCCAAAGGCATGTGTCCTACCACTGGACGACCTCCCAGTAAACGGCGGAAAGGGGGAAACGGGGAAAGGGGGAAACGGGAAGACGGTCTAAACTCTCCCCTTGGCGTTCCCCCTTCTCCCCTTTCTCCCCACTTCCCCCTTTTCCCCTTCTTATCCGAGGAGTCGGCGTTGATATTCGGCCCGCGGAAGCGTTCGTGTCCGGAAGGCCCGCCAGCCGGCGGGTACTGATTTCGAAGCGCGAAGCAGTTTTGGGGCAGAGTCAAAAATAGCATAGACAGCGGAACCGCTGCCTGTCAACAGTGCTGTTTCGGCTCCGGCCCGGATGAGCTGGCGCTTCAACTTTCCCAGCTCCGGCCACTTCGCGAAGACGACCTGTTCAAAGTCGTTCTCGGCCGGCCCCCAGGTCTCCAGGGGGACACGTGACCACACACCGAAAACCTGTATTTTACTGGCTACGCGACGCTTTGTCAATCCCAGACCTGCCTCGCGGTAGGCCTCTGCCGTTGAAACGCTGAAGCCAGGAAACACCACCAGACAGTGGCGACGAGGCAGGTCGTCCAGGGGATAGACTTCCTCGCCTCGGCCGCAACCCAGCACCCGACCTCCCAAGAAGAAAAGAGGGACATCCGACCCCAGCCGGGCCGCAAACTGGAGCCGGGTCGCCAGGTCGAGCCGGTCTCCGCCGAGATGCTCCAGCCCGACGAGCGTCGCCGCAGCGTCGCTGCTCGCACCACCTAAGCCACTGCCCGGCGGGATCTGCTTCTTCAGGCGGACTTCGATTCGGCCTTTGAACCTTCGAGCGCGTTTCCAAAGCTGGCAAGCCTGGTACACCAGGTTGCCGCGGCCGGAAGGGACGGCGGGGTCTAGACATTCCACATCGACAGCGTCCTTGCCAGGGAGCAGCTTAACTTCCAAGTTATCGTGAAGGTCGACGGTCTGATAGAGGGTTCGGATTTCGTGGTAATCATCCGGGCGCTTCCCAAGGATTCTGAGCCCCAGATTGATCTTGGCAAAGGCGTGAAGCGCGACGGAGTGTTTCACAAGGCAACGCAGCGACGGATGAGAAGGTGTCCGCGGCGGCAAAGCCGCGCCAGTCATTTGTTACTGTTTCCCTTCGGCCAGTTGAAGCTTCAACTCGTCAAGCTGCCTTTGGAGCTGGGCAGCCTGCTCGGCGTCGAATTCACTGCCAACCGCCGTGGGCCACTCCTTAAGGGCCCGTTCCCATTCTTGCTGCGCCAACTGCTTCTTTCCGAGGCCGACGTAGACATGACCCAGGTGTTCAAGTATGGTAGGGTCGTTGGAAACCAGACGCGCCGCCTTCTCCAGGGGCGGCTGGGCCAGGTCGAAGCGCTTCATCTTGTAGTAAGCCCACCCCAGACTGTCAAGATAAGCTCCGTTGTTGGGTTCCACTTGGAGCGCCTTTTGGATATACTCCACTGACTCTTCCAGGCGCACGCCCCGATCGGCCAGCAGGTAGCCGAGGTAGTTGGCGGCCGCGGCGTTCAACGGATTCACGCTCAGAACCTTCTTAAACTCTTCCTCCGCCAAGTCGTACTTCTTTTGACGCTCGTAAACCGACCCCAGCAGGAAGCGGGCGAACTCCTGGTCTTCCACTTTTGGGGTCAGGTTCAGGGATTTGCGCACAGCTTCTTCCGCCTCGCCGTAACGCTTGCCCTGGGAGTAGACCTGAGCGATCGTCAGGTAGGTTTCCCGGTCCGAGGGGCCGCCGTCGAGCAGGCCCTGGAGGGCCGGGATCGCCTCGTCAAGGCGGCCCTGCTCGGCTAGCAGTGTTGCCCGCAGGGAGATCAAGGCCCGGTCTTTCGGGTATTTCTGGACCGCAGCGTCCGCCGCCTGCACGGCCTTCTGGGGCTCGCGCTTGAGGCGCAGAGTTTCGATGATCAAAGCTTCTCCCTGGGGCGCTTCGCTCGCCCCGAGGCCTAGGATTTGACGAAAGGTTTCCAAGGCGCGGTCGTACTTTTCCTGATTGCGATAAATCACGCCCAGGCGCTCGAGGAAGACCGCCCGGTTATGAGCCTCCGCTGTTGTATACTTACCCTCCGGACGTTCACTTTGTTTGAGGAGCCCCTGCAGAATCTCGATCGCCTGGCCGTCGTTGCCGACGGCGTCTTCGAGCAACGCCTGTTGGTACTGGACCTCGGGGTTATCCGGCATCAACGTCTTCGCCCGTTCCAACTCCTTACGCGCTGAGTCGAAATTGCCCTCCTGGCGGTCCAGCTGTCCTAGCCGGAGATGACTGCTGCCGTCTTCCGGGTCCGACTTCAGGACTCTCTGCAGTTCGGTTCGGGCGCCCGCCGTCTTCCCGCGCCTCAGAAGCGCTTCGGCGTAGGCGCGACGAACGTCGAGGTTCTCCGGTTCCTGGGTGAGCGCCTTCTGGTAAGTGGTGGCGGCGTTGTCGGAGTCACCGGCCTGGAGATACGCGAGTCCCAGCAGGGAAAGGGTCTGGACGTCCGCTTCGCTTGCCGGAATCTTTTTCAGCAACTCGACCGCCTGATCGTAGGCCCCCTGGTCGGAGTAAAGCTGGGCAAGATAAACCAATGCGCTCTTGGAATTCGGATCAGCATTCAGAGCCTTTTTGAAGATCGCTTCAGCCTTGGAAGGTTCGTTATTGAGTCGGTACAGCCGCCCCAGGGTGATGCAGGAATCGGTGTCGGTGGGGTTCAGCCGGACGAGGACTTCAAAGTGCTCAATAGCCTTGTTCAGGCTGTCTTTGGCTACTTTCTCTGGTTGCGCCTCGCCCAGGTTGTGCAGGTAAAGGTTGGCCAAGAGGCGATGCGCTTCCTCCTGGTCCGGGTTGACCTTGAGCACCGCCTCCGCCTCGCGGACTGCGTCACCGACACGGCTCGCCCGCGAGTAGAGTTCCGCCAGGTTTACCCTCAGGAACAGGGAGTCGGGGTCTGCCTCCATCGCCAGCTTGTATTCGGAGATAGCCCGCTCCACGTAGTCACCGCGGTCGTAGATGCCCGCTAACTCCTGGTAACGGCGCGCGAGCATGAAGTGATAGTAGGCGCTGCTGTGATCGGGTTCGGAGGTCGCCGTCGCCTGTTTCGGAGCCTGCAAAGGGGTAGGAGCAAGGCCTTGCCCCTCTACTGGCACTGAACTCTGCGCCTGGGCTCCGCAAGAAACCGCCGCCGCAAGCAGACACAGGCAAACGACAGCCAAAAACTCTCTCAAGATTTTTCCCATGGCCCCTTCTGTCTTCGTCAATTCGGTCATGTGATTATGGCATGGGTAAGGAAGCGTGTCAAAAAAACAGTCCTTTCCTAGTGCCAGAAGCCATAATTCAGCAGCCGTGCTACGTGTGCGCCAGCAGAATTTCTTGCCGCTCCTCACTTCTGAAAACACGGCGTCCCATGGTGTTGGATGTTCGCTCTACCGGCCGGGATGCGTCCCGTTAGCACCCTGTTCCGGGTTGAGGTTCGAGCCTTCTCAGAATCTCGTCCAGGAAGAACTCCTCCGGAAGCGCCCCCTCCACCGACGCTGTTCTATTGATCACTGTCTTGGGCACCGCATGCACGCGATATCTGCCGGCGAGGTCAGGGAACTCCGTAGCCTCAATGCAATCCGCCCTCACCAGTTCATTTTCCAAGGCGAAGCGATGAGCCAGGCGCACGGCCTGCGGACAGTGGGGTCAGGTGGGGGTAACGAAGACCTCCAGGTGCACGGGCTGGCTGACCTTCGCCAGTTTCTCCCTACTTTCCGTCTTCAGTCCCGAATCGCCCAGGGAGACGCTGAGGATGGCGTCGAGCAGCGTAGCGAACTCATATCCGGCCGGCAGGCCATAGAAGCGAATGCCAGAGTCCTTCCCGTTCCGTACAGCGGTGGCCGGCACCTTATCAACCCCGTACTCGCTCACTTTGTCTTTGTCGAGCAGAAAGTTGTACACCTCAAGCGAAAGCTTGTCGGAAAGGGCGAGGAGCTCCGTGAGGAGTTGCTTGGCTTCCCGTCCGTACTCCAGGTTCAACTCCTGGGTGAAGTGCACCAGCTTCACAGGATGCACCATGCCTTGCAGTCGCCCCCGGATTTCCAAAGCGTCATTGTCGCTGATTAGTTCCATGGCGTCACCTAAGTCAGGGGTAGTTAGCACAGTTGAAGACATACCATCGAGCAAGATGCGCGTCAAGCGAACGCTCTGCAGCACCAGGCTTCACCTGCTGCTGTCCAGAAATCTACCCTCATTCCCGCGCATCCTTTCCAATCTCAAATCTCCTACCTGCAATCTCAAATCTCCGATTTCCAATTTCATCTTTCAATCCCTCCACACCCGCGAAAAGCGATCTTCCACCAGTAGCTTGAGCAGGAGTCGGCGTCCTCCGCACTCGCTGGGTCCGAATCTGCGCCGGGTCCCCGACCTACAGCTCGTCCCAAGAAGCTTGATTTGACGAGAGCGCTCCTGCATCGTCAGGCGCAGAGGCAAACGACGCTTCGGATCGCGAGGTAATGGCGTGAGCCGGACAAAGGTTCTGCTTGCTGATGACCACTCTATTGCTGGAAGCCTTCAAGCGCCTGCTGGAAGCTGAATTCGAAGTCATAGGCGCCGCGGCCGATGGGCGAGCATTGGTGGCGGCAGCCCGGACGTTGAAGCCCGATGTCATCGTCCTGGACATTGCTATGCCGCTGTTGAACGGTCTGGAAAGCAGCTCGGCAACTGCAAGGGATGTCGCCGCACCGCAAGCTGATTTTTCTGACCATGAATCCGGATCCGGATCTGGCGGCTGCAGCGTTGCGAGTGGGCGCTTCGGGCTACCTCCTAAAGACTTCTGCTGCCTCCGAGCTGACCAACACCATCCGTGACGCCTTGCGCGGTCTGAGTACATCACTCCGGCCATGAAACGGGAGCTGCGGACGTTCTTGTGGTCGACATCTCCATGCCGGTACTCAACGGCATCGATGCTGTGAGGCAGATCAGGAAGTCGGGCGGTAAGGGAAGGGTTATCTTCCTGACCGTCCACGAAGACCCCGATATGGTGCCTGCGTGTCTTGACGCCGGGGCGCTGGGTTTCGTGGTCAAGTCCCGTCTTGCCTCGGATCTTATTCCGGCCATCCAATTGGCTTTAGCCGATCATACATTCGTCTCCCCCACTCTGCCGCGGGGAGGATAGACCGTACAAGCTAAGCGCAGGCTGGCTGAATAACTCGAGCGCGCTGCGACGCTTGGGCGTCCGTAACGACAAGAATCTCCTCTTTATGGCGTGCTTCGGACGTTTCCAGAAAGCTGCCAAGGGCCTACTTCTGCTTTGGTGGATAGTTCTTCAGAAGCTTTGCTACCGCTTTCTTGATGTTCTTCTCCTGCTTCTCTGGCTTTGCCTTTGGATCGAGGGTTTTACTTGCCACGCCGCGCCAAACCAGGTCCTTCTTCGGGACTTCATACATGTCCAGCACTAACTGGCCGATGTAGATCGTGCTGATCGAGCCGGAGGTTGTCGTGCTGCTCATGCCACCATACCCACGATATCCATACCAGCCGCCGCCCCAACCCGGGCCGTAGCCCCAGCCGGTTGAGTAACTGTTGAATTGTTTTTCCGTCCCAACTGCTGTCTGATACCCGATGTACAGATCCGCGTCATCCGAATCGGTTTTGGTCAGCCCTTTAGTGGCCAATTCAGCCTCAAGCGCAGCTTTGATCTGGTTATTTATAATCGGATTAACCTGATCGGAACCCTTAATCACGTCGACCCACTTGTAGGTCTTATAGTCCGAGAACTTAGCATCCTTAGCGAAGTTGTAGCGCACGTCCTGAGCCCGAGCACCGCTCGCCCCAATGGCCAGCAATGCCGGGACAATAAGGTATAGTCTTTTCATCGGTGTTTTTCTCCTTTTTGGCTTTTTTGACGGTCGTACGCTCGAAAATCTCGCCCTGCCGCCGTCCTGGCCAGGTTGATGAAACATCCGGAGGAGCGCACCGCCACAGCTGTAGGTTAACAGGCTCCAGCCGACTGCTGCCACTGTCAATTCTTACGGTGGGGTGTCGGAACATGAAGATTCGCCAGCTTCAATCGTCGGCTTTGTAGAGTGACGAGGAAGGAGACCAGCCGACTCGCACGGATCGAAGCGGTCCGGCAGCTACCGGCGGCACTTCACCTTCAGTATCCGGGACTCGATGACCCAATTCTCGCGAATACTCTTCGTCATGGAGTTGAAAGTGTCGGAGAGCATTCCAAGTTCATCGAGCAGAAGAACGCGGAGAACGAGCGCCTGCTTCTGAACATCCTGCCGGGCGCGATCGCGGAGCGCTTGAAGCACGGCGAGCAAAGCATCGCCGACGGATTTGCTGAGGTCACGGTTCTTTTCGCCGATGTGGTAGGCTTCACCGCTTTCTCGGCGCAGACACCGGCTGGGGAACTGGTTGCGCTGCTCAATGACCTGTTTAGCCGGTTTGACGCGGCCAGCCAGAGGCACGGCATCGAGAAGATCAAGACGATTGGTGATTGCTACATGGCAGTATGCGGTTTGCCGAAGCCGCGTCCGGACCACGCCCGAGTAATGACCGAGATGGCTCTGGACATGCTTCGCGTTCTTAGGGAGTTCAATCGGGATCGTGGCACCAACCTGCAACTCCGTATCGGTCTCAACTCCGGGCCGGTGGTGGCTGGCGTCATCGGCTCGATCAAATTCATCTACGATTTGTGGGGCGACACCATCAACCTGGCCAGCCGCATGGAATCGACCGGGGTCCCGGGTGCCATCCAGGTGAGCGAGAGCGTCTACCGGGAGCTGTGCGGAGCGTACAAATTCGAGGAGCGCGGACTCATCGAGCTGAAGGGGAAAGGCAAGCTGCCTGCGTGGCTACTG
>DATJKY010000204.1:0-4350 GCA_035490955.1 Terriglobia bacterium
CAGATCGCCCAAGTAGCGCCGATTAGGGACGTGTTGTGTTCTTCAGGCCTGGTCGATGGGCTCAGCAACCTGCTGCGGCTCAGCAGTAGCCTCCTGCGGCTCAGCAGCCTCCCGGCTCAGCAGTTTCCTGTGGCTGAGCGACCTCCTGCGGCTCAGCTGCCTCCTGTGGCTCAGCAACTTCCTGCGGCTCAGCAACTACTTCCTGCGGCTCAGCGACCATAATTCCTCCTCGGCACATTTGTTGGACTATCCGCAACGGCGCGGACGATGACAGTGTCCAGCCTATGTCCTCTGGCTGTGGCCTGAAATGTGTGGCGCCATGCCAGTTATCCCCAATTTCTTAACCCATTTGGCCTGCCCAACTGAGGTCGCCCCCTGGGGCAAGCACGGAATGAAGACCACAGCAGGCACTACAGAATGAACGCGAAGACAATAAAATCAAATGTTTATGACGCTAGGGTCCGAGTACCGCATTCTGCGAACCGAGACCCCGAGACGATCAACTGAGGCGAACGAGCCTAGCGATCGCTCCTCCTTAGCGGACGACGGCGAGCTTGCCGACACGCATACGGGCTGGGCGCGAAGCCAGAAAGATCGTCTGCCGAGCTCTTGCCGCCACAATTAGGCAACGGCGCTTGGGCGCCGCAAAAGCGGTCGCTTGTGCATCAAATCGATCGGAACATCGGTCCTTTGCAAATGAAGTGATCGCCATGAGAATGGGCGTAAACACTGGATGACCGCCGCGCACGGGCTTGTTGGGTGCGCGCTCAGTCAGTTTAAAGTCTTGATGGCTTCTATCTGAAGTGGTCGTTTGGATTGATTGGGACCGGCACCATGGCACCCCTGTTTCGACGTTCGGGTGAGTCACAATGTGCGCATGGCACCGGCTTACGATTTCAAGCTCGCGCTGACGCGAGTGATCGAGCCGACTGGAGGACCTGGGGCTGAGTTGGCGACGTTAGAGGACGCGGCGCGCTTCGTTGGTCTAATGAGACCATGGCGCCAGGCGCGACCGCATTGGGATTTCGCAGCCGAGCTGTTGCTGAAGGCCGCGCAGACCAGGAAATGGCGACGGCGCAGATGGAGCGCGCGTTGCGGGTTGAAGGGTGGTTGTGATGCCACGCGACGGCGCGATCACATTCGGCGACATCGTTGGCAAGCTGACCGTGCTGCGCATCACTTGTGACAAGTGCGGACGCTCCGGCCAGTATCGTGTTGATAGGCTGATTATGCGCTACGGCATCGACGCGAAGCTTTTCGACTGGTCAGACGAGATCACGGCAGATTGTCCACGCAAGCAGGCAAAAAACTTGAATGACCAGTGCGCCGCACGGTGCCCGGATCTGCCGAAGGTGGTGTGATTGGCGCCGTTTTGGGAGAATCAACTTTATGAGCAGCGAGGTTCCCATCGAGATCGAAGATAAACCGACGGCGGTCACTATCATGCGCGAGCTTGTCGAACACCTGCAGGACACCATCGAAGCGCTCAAACGCGAGGTCGTCCGCAATCCCAAGAGTGACGAATACCGCAAGGCTCTTAAGGGTACCGGCGAACGCCTCACCATCGCCAACCAAATCCTAACCAAACATATTTGAAATTTTAACGGGACGCTGTTCCAATTCTTGTTTGCATTGCCCGACCTCAGCGCTTGCCAACCGACCCGAGATTACGCTATCGCAGCGAACTTGTGCGTCGGGTAACCGAGGATGGTGGTTGTGCGCTTGGTATCCCAATCCGTGTAGATGAAGACGGCCCCCTCAACGCGGTATTGCCCCTTCCAACCGATCGAGAATGTCGTCTCGGTGTCCTCGATCTCGAGCGGCTCGGGATCGCCATTGCGGGCCAACCGTGCGGCGAGGTGGTCGGAAGCATCGAGGAGCCACGCATCGCCTGATGCGGTGGAGAACACCACGATTTGCCCGAAGCTGACCACCCGCTCATCGTGCTCGGCGGCTCGGCGCTGAATATAGCCGACCTCATCGGCAAGGCGAAAACTCTTGCCGTCCACCATACGTTTGCCCGGTCCGCGCCGGATCTTCTTGGCTACCGTTCCGCGTCGCGTGGTGTAGGCCATGGAACTATTCACCAAGCTGTTCGGCGACTTGCTGGCGTTCGTCTACCATTGCTTCGATCGCATCGTCATCCACGGCTACGTAACCCGTCTCTGCCGGCCCGAGCACGTGGTCTACTTCTTCCGGGAGGTCGTCGGCGTTGCTGTGATCACCAAAGAGATATTACGCCAACGGACCGAGGCTTACCAGAGCTGGGTGGAGGCCTTCGCCCGCAATCATGAAATCCCAATCCAATGGCCGGAAAAGGGCACGCGCAAGGAGGATTATGTCCTGCGCTGGTTGCGGCGAATGGAGCGGAGGAACGCCTACGGCGTGTACTTCATCTTCAAAAGCATGGAAGTGGGGTCAACCTTCCGCATCATCGTCCCGAAATATCCCACCAACGACCCCAATTACCGCATCATCGCCAACCAGCGCAGCCGCTTCACCCATTACTATTTCTACATTCGCGACGAAGTGCTTGGCCCCATCGTGATGTGCGTAGGCTCATTCTTTCCCTTCAAGACGACCTACTACCTCAACGGCCACAGCTTCATCGAGCACCAGCTCAAGCAGCGGAACATCGGCTTTCGCAAGAACGACAACTCGTTTCTGGCTGTTGACGACGTCGCAGCACTGCAGGCCGCGGCCGATAAGTTGAGCGCCGAAATCATCCGCAAGCGGCTCGACTATTGGACCTTCGTCCTGGGCCCGAAGTTCTCTGCCAAGGAACGACGGCAGGTCAGGCTGTCCCGGACCTACGCCATTAGTCAGGTCGAGTATTGTTTCAACTATATTTTCAAACGCAACTTTCCTATCCACAAGCTGTTCGAGCGAAGCTGCGAACTTGGTCTGTGGCGGTTGACCGCCCACAAGATTGCCGAGGTCTTCGGCACGCGCCTGCGCCGCAACCATCGAGGCAAGCTCTCCACCATCATTGATCAGATCGAGCATGGTCACCATGTTTTTCGCGCCTATTTCAAAAACGCGGTTCTCAGGCAGTACGAGAAGTTCTCAATGTTCTTGCGCAATGAACTCTGCTCCAACAATCTTTACGACTTTGGCCTCAACAAGGGTTTGGACCATCTGGATGAGGTTCGACAGAAGTTCCTAACGATCCTTGACCGGTTCGCAGGTTTCCAAGCCCAATGGCTCAACGTCCATGTCGACTTTCCTCTCCTGCAGCGCATCGCCTTGCCAATTACCCTCGGCGCGGTCCGCTATCCCGGCATCAAGATCCACGACACCCGGGTGATCCGTATCTTCGAGGTTCTCATGCACGGCGGCACCCAAGTTGGCGGTTGGACCGCCCGGGAAATCCACCAGGCCGTCCTCAACACCTTCAACCTCTCCGGGGCCGCATACGGCCTGAACCAACTCCGCTACGATCTGCGAAAACTCAAGGGGCACGGACTGCTCGAGCGCGACGGTAGCCGCTACGCCTACCGCCTCACCTCCAAGGGTATTCAGGTCGCACTGCTATTCCTGTTCTTCCATAAGCACCTGTGCGGGCCGCTCGCCAACAGTCGCTTCCACCACCGTCCGGATCCGCAATATCGCCCCGACAGTCGTCTCGAAGTCGCCTACCACCGCGCCGATAAGGCCATCCAGCAAGTCGTCCACCTGCTCGCCGCAGCCTGAGGCCTCCCTCAACCTCAAAGATCGCGGACGCTCGGCGCTGCTCGACGGTGGCCCAACCCGATTCCTATCCGATCGACAAATCTCTCCACTCCGGCCTGCAAATTCCAGCGCAAGTCGCCGTTCCACGCCTCTCACCCCCAGCTCACTTGCCGCGGGCCACTTCACCCGCTCCTCTTCGATCCTAGACTCGTCTTGTCAAAGACTTGAGGACCAAGAATCTAGCTAATATAATTGCCCTCTCCTGAACTAAGGGGATGGCCGTGAGACGGCGCCAGTTTTTGATGCTCCTCGGCAGCATGGCGATTGGCTGGCCGGCTGAGGTGCTTGCTCAGAAATCCGATCGGGTGCGACGGATCGGTGCGCTGATGGCGTGGGCCGCCGGCGATGCGGCAGGGCTGCGCCGTGCCAGGGTGTTTACGCAGGTGCTTCAGGATCTAGGTTGGACAGACGGTCAGAATGCTGAGATCGACTACCGTTGGCCCGATGGCAACGTCGAGCAGATACACGTAGGCGCGAAGGAATTGGTCGGCTCGAGGCCGGATGTGCTTCTCTGTGTCGGGACAGCGCAAGCGCTGGCCTTGGAGCAAGCGACCCAGACCATCCCCATCGTCTTCATAATGTCGGGCGACCCTGTGGAGCAAGGCATTGTCGAGGGCT
>DATJKY010000205.1:0-12368 GCA_035490955.1 Terriglobia bacterium
GGCCCAGATTGTGGAGCATTTCGGTCGCTTTCATTGGTTTCGTCCTCCCATAAAGATTTCGATGTCCAAGCAAAATCGAAAGTTTCGGTGCCAGATTGATTTATCGACGGCCCGCGAGCGAGACGGGCAAGATCATAACGGCTTGTCGTGCTTCAGGACGCACCACTCTTGCGGAGTAGCACGCCATGCGTCTCGAACACCTCCTTTTGGTGAACCTGGATGGCGCGCCCTAGGTCGCTTCGAACAGGCCGGACCACTCGACCTTGCGCGTCCGGAAGAGGAACGTCGACATCAGTCACAATCGCTGTCCGCCTTCAGCATGGGACTTCTCCCAGCGTCGAGCGCTCCGGGGTATAAACAAGTGGCGAAGGGATAGTCTACCAGAACCAAGCACTGGGCGCCATCATGGGGTTCGTTTCGTAGCGGGCAACGCCCGAGGGGTACGGGGCCCTCGCCCCGGTCCAACCCTGAGAAGGGTTGCAGGCCTTCGGCCTCCCCGTGCGAACCCTTCAGGGTCGGCCTTTTCCCTCGAGCTTCTGATCCGCCTAGGGGCCCAAAGCGGTCCCTCGCTGAAGGTATGGAGCGTCGGGCCTTCGGGCGGCGCGCCGTGGGCGTTGCCCCACGCGCTAACTTCCGGGGATCGTGGTGGAACCCCTCTTTATAGGATTACGGTTTGGTGGATATCAGGCGAGCGCCTTGACATAGATTGCGGCCATGGTACACATATCCGTGAGCACATTTCAATCCGGAGGGAGTATGAAGGACAAACAGGTAGATCAGGAAGAGATCCAATCTAAAGAAGGGGGAGGGGCGAAGCTCGAAAAAGGCGGTGCCAGCCGGCGCAAGTTCCTCGGCAGGGCCGGAACGGCTATTGCCGCCATGGCAGCGGCCAGCGTCGGTGTACTGGGCAAGAGTGCGAAAGCACTAACTCAAGCCCCGAGGATGATCGGTTCCGTCGGCGCCGTCACGACACAGCCCGACGGAGCGTCCGGTGGCAACGTAAATCCGCAGTCGCGCCGGCAACAGTCATATAACATCCGCCAGAGCCTAGCTGCCACCCACCGCAGAGCCCCACTTCCCGCGCAAATAACCAACGGTGACAACAACCTCTACCCGGACAAGGCTACCGTCTTTACCAAATGCCTGGTGCACGACGACTTCGGGCGCGTGGATTTGGTCTCGTCGTACCCGAGCTACATCAACGCACTGAACAGCGGCCTGCAGACGGACTTTGAGAGTATCATTCTCGGCAGCGGCGGACGCACTCTCAATGATCCACAGGGCGGACTGTGCTACCAGCTTGACGGTGGTGACACAGCCGCTTTTGCGGCGCCTCCGGCACCCACGATCGCCGGCACCGAGGAGGCCGCCGAGATGGTCGAGATGTACTGGGCTGCCCAACTGCGCGACCATGAGTTCAACAATTACGACAACGACTCGTTGGCGCAGGCGGCGGCGGCCGAGATCAACAACCTCCCGGGCTACGTCGGCCCCAGAAACTCGAGCGGCCAGGTCACGACCAAAGAGCTGTTCCGGGGCGGCTTCGCGGCGCAACCCAATTATTTCCCAGGCGAACTTACCGGGCCCTACGTCTCACAATTCGCGATCCTGCCCACCTTCTTTGGCGCGCAGCCCATCAGCCAGCAATGGCAGGTCTTTCTGCCCGGTGCCGACTATATGACCGATGCGCCGGCGCAGGGGTTCGCCGGGTCTAACTGGCTGAACGTTCAAAACGGCGCGCAAATCAGCACGCTCCCGCAAGTGCAGTTCGATCCCGTCTACCGTTATCCGCGGAACGGCCGCGACTGGAGCGCAATGACTCACGTTGACCTGCCCCCGCAGGAGGCTTTCGTGGCCTTGCTGGTCCTGCTGGGCATCGGCGCTCCGGTGAATCCCGGGAGCCCATACGCGGTTATGAAGGCGGATAACGGCTTTAACACCTTCGGCGGGCCGGATTTCTCGTCGCTGGTCGGTCAAGTGGCCGCCTGCGCCCTGGACGTTGTCTGGTACTCGAAGTGGCAGGTCCATCTTCGCCATCGTCCCGAGGTGACCGGCGCCCTCGCGCACCTCATCCTCACCGGCCAGGGGGCGGAAACCGATGTCACACTCGATAGCTCGCTGCTCAACTCGCAGGCGATTCACAACACCTTTAGCCAGTATGGCACCTACCTGCTTCCGCAGGCGTTTCCCGAGGGCTCGCCGTCCCACCCGGATTACCCCACCGGCCATGGCACTTGGGCAGGCGCCACCGTCACCTTCTTGAAGTTCATGATCGACGGGAACTTCGTGATCCCGAACCCCATGATGGTGGAGGTGGGCTCGAATGGACTAACGCTGGTACCCTACACCCGTCCGTCTCTCACCGTGAACGGCGAGCTGAATAAGCTCGCCCACAACATCAGCTTCGGTCACGGCATCCTCGCCGGGATCCATTTCCGCAGTGCCACCGACCAGTCGTTGCTGCTAGGGGAGGCCGTCGCGCTCTCCGTGCTGCAAGACAAAGCGGAGTGTTACAACGAAAAATTCACCATCAACATTCAGAAGTTCGACGGCACCACAGCAACCATTTCCAATAACGGTGGCGCTCCGACCCAGATTGGGTGAGCGCAGCTTTTTTCCGCTGAGGCGGTCCAGCCAACAATCGTTGACCGGACCGCCCCACCTTTTTGCAACAGTTGCGCGGCGGCGCAACTCGGCAGGTCGAGAACAGGTACGCAGGCCGATCGCGATTCTCAGACTACGGCCGAGCGGATTCGCTGCGCACGCCCGTCCGCTCTCCGTCAATGACTATGTCTTGGTGTTTTCTTTCGCCAAGAATCGACACCGAGTTCTCCCTAACTAACGGACCAGCCTGGGTGCTGGCGTTAAACACCGCGGAGCCCGTCATCGACGCGGTAACGTCGACGTGGTTTACCTCGCGGCTAGTTATCGGCAATCGTTGGTCTAACGAAGGCTTGCTCCTTTTCTTCGCGCCTTCGTGTCTTGGTGTTGGATGGGTCGGATGGGTGATGGGCTAGGATGGGTCCATGGCCCTTGACACCTTCCTTACGGCAGCCTAATCTGAACTTGTAAGCTGTGGGGGCGAATCGGTTTCGACGGAAGCAGTTGCGCTTAGAAGGCATGCCGGGGGGCACACCACCCGTAATCGGAGTGCAACAACACAACTGCCAACACGCAGTTTGCTCTCGCTGCCTAATTTAGGTGGCGCGTCTCCTTCGTTCGGCCCGCCGGGCGGAGAGAGATGTCGATTTAGCGGGCTGGTCTGAGGCTTACCGCCTGGGAGCTTCGGACGAGACCTCATCGCAAGATGGGACTCAGGCTAGCGGGTGGTTCGTTATTGCCCGTTCCTTAGGGCCGTCCGCGAAAGCAGAAAGCGAACGAGATAAGCATGTAGGCTTCTAACCGTAGGGCTTCTCGGACGGGGGTTCGACTCCCCCCGCCTCCAAAATTTCGTCGAGGCAAAGTTGATAGGCGCCAACCCGCAGGCAAAGGTCAGCGGCCGTTGAGGAACTACCGGGCAAGTCGAACTACTTCATTGGCAATGACCCGAAGAAATGGCGCACCAACGTGCCCAACTACGCCAAGGTGAACTACGCCGATGTGTATCCTGGCGTGGACCTGGTGTATTACGGCAACCAGGGACAACTGGAATACGATTTCGTGGTCCAGACCGGCGCCGACCCGCACCATATTGTGCTGGACGTAGGGGCGGGGCTTGCCCCGCCCGAGAGGGCGCCGCAAGGGGCGCCCCTACATGTTGATGGGAAGGGGATCTCGTGGTGGGCACCGACAGCGGCGAGGTCATCTTACACAAACCCGTCGTCTACCAACCAGCGACGTACAACGAACCAAGAACTAAGAACCAGGAACTTGTCGAGGGGCAAATAGGTAATCAGAGGCAACCTGCGGCGGACGGGAGTCGGACGGAGTGGCTTGTCGTCCAGCAAGGGGCGGCCAGCGTCGAGATCCCGTTGAGCGGCACGGGCACGCCCTGACAGCCAATGGCTAGTGGCCAGACCTCTCACGTGATTGTCACGCTTGAGGGCAACGGTGATGCGAACCCTGGGAGCCCTCGTCTCACCACACCACTCGGGCCATTTCACGTAGTCAGACGAAATGCAAAGTACGTGCATTGCCCATCGATCCGCCGCACCAGTGTGCCATGCCTTTATCAGTAATTTCAACCCCAGGGAACATGTGCGGGCTGAAGGTCAGCTCCTGCTGGGTGAGGTCGACGGGCGCTGTGACGGTGTTGGGCTTGTTGGACACCAAATCGACCCCCAAATCCCTCTTGAGCCAGGTCAGCCCTTTCTCCTCCTTGCGCGCCTTCATTCGCTGAGCGTAGACTCCCGGGTTGGCCGACTCAGTGGTGTCCGCGTAGATGCGGATGTGGTCCGCGAAATTTGCCGCCCCGCATCTGGTAAACAGAAATGTTGTAAACCTTGCCGGCGATACTCCCACAGGGCCATTTCGACAGCGCACACGCCTCCCGCTTGCCGCGCCTACCCGCCGAACTGCCTGATCTTGCGGAACAGGCGATCCACGTTGACCGGGTTTTCGCCCAGCAAGCGGCTCTTGAGCATCAGGGCGTAACTTGGGCTGGCGCCGTCGCGCACCTCACCCAGCCCATAGACGCCTTGGTTGGTGTCAATCCGGATGATGGGGCAGGTCATGGGCGCACTCGTGACCACGGCAACGCGCAGATCGGTGATCTTCAACCGCGAGGGGCCGGAATGGGTATTGATGTTCTGCGCTGTTGCTTCCACGGAATCATCTTTCAGCAGAGCGCCACCCAGGACCGCGGCGGAGGTCTTGAGAATGCCCCGCCGATCGATGACGTTCTCCGCCCGCCTCTTCATGTTGGCCTCCTCTTTGGCGACCTCATCGCTCACCCTACCAAGGCCCCAGCTCAAAGCGGGGCACAGTCTATCACGAGGAACTCCTCGAGCATTTTTTCGGTAACCAAACCTGATATGTCAGATCGATGTCGCTCGCGACCACGTGACCCATGGGGGCCACACGCTCAGAAAGAGTCTGGGCGATCGATCCGTTGCCAGAGCCGAGTTCCAGGCAGCGCCCCTGGACGTACTCCTAGTAGCGGGTCTCCCCGCCTCGGACCGGCCTTTTGAGGGCACAATCCTGCCGTGCGAATCTGCCGACTGTCGTTCCGATCCCAGTTCTATGGATATTTAGCCCATCTCGGGGAGCCGTGCGAAGTTCCTGCCGGTTGGGGGGTTGGGGGGGCGGTTTGTTGACAAGTAGGAAGCCCTATGATAAACCTCCTACTTGAGATCGTAGCAGCTTCGTTCTGGCTAAGTCCACAGCGCTCCTTCAATGACTGACGAAACCAAGGGTGGGCCTAACGGCGGATTGCCTCAAACCCCTGCCAGGCCGTCTTCGGAAAGCGATGCGCCGGCGTCGCCCCCTACACCTGCGCCCGCGGAATCCGTCGCGCCCGCCCTACCGGCGGCGGCGGTTCCACCAGGGACAGCGCCTCCGGTACCGCCTAAGCCGCCGTCTGCAGGGCCAGCCAAGTCCGCTGCCGGCGCACCCGCTGGACCGCCGAAACCCGCGCCCAAACCGGTAGTGAAACCGGAACCGTGGTCGAGCCCGTTACTGGAAGAGATCAAGCAAAGGTTCCCCGACGCGGTGACCGAAGCGGTTGTGTTCCGCAATCAGCCCTGCATGACACTGGCCAAGCAGTCCCTGATTGCGGTTTGCGAGTTCTTGAAGAGTAATGAAGGCGGAGCTTACGTCTTTCTGACCGACGAGACGGCAGTGGACTATCCGAAGCGCGATAAGCGCTTCGAGATTACATACCAGTTGTATTCATTTAGGTTGAACAATCGTCTTCGCCTGAAGGTTATGGCGGCAGAAGGCGAACAGGTTCCGTCGGTCACCGGCCTGTGGCCCACCGCCAACTGGCTGGAACGCGAAGTCTACGATATGTTTGGTGTGCAGTACGAAGGGCATCCGGATTTGAAGCGCATATTGCTGCCCGACGGTTGGACGGGACATCCGTTGCGCAAGGACTACGACATTCTGAAACAAGATGATGCCTGGGTACAAGCCAACCTGGGCATTCCGAGTGGACAGTGAGGCAGTGACGAGTGGCGAGTGACAAGTGTCGAGATGATGCTTGTAGGTGCGAGAATGACCCGTTATGGTGTGTTGACCTTCACTTATCACTTCTCACTGAGGTTTTATGCCTGAAACAACCTTTCTCGACGCCAACGAGCTGGTCATCAACATGGGGCCACAGCACCCCGCCACCCATGGCGTTCTGCGGGTGAAGCTGAAGCTGGACGGCGAGCGGGTGATAGGCTCGGAATGCATCATTGGTTACCTCCATCGTGGTGTGGAAAAGATTGGAGAGAACCGCACCTACGCCCAGTTTGCCCCCTATACCGACCGCATGGATTACGTGGCGGCGGTGACCAACGGTATGGGATACTGCGAGGCGGTGGAGAAACTGCTGGGCGTGGAACTACCGCCACGGGCCCAATACACGCGCGTGATCCTGGCCGAACTCCAGCGAATTGCCAGCCATCTGCTTTGGCTGGGGACGCACGCGCTCGACCTGGGCGCGATGACTCCCGTCTTCTACACTTTCCGTGAGCGAGAAGAGATTCTGAAGATTTTCGAGAACTATTGTGGAGCGCGGCTGACCACCCATGCCTTCCGCATTGGTGGCTTGCAATATGACCTGTACGACGGCTTCGAGAAAGACTGCCAACGGTTCTGCGATTATTGCCTCCCCAAGATCGATGAGTACGAGACGCTGCTCACTACCAATCGCATCTGGTTGAAGCGCACGAAGAACGTGGGCGTACTGAGCGCTGAGGATGCCATCGCTATGGGCGTGACCGGGCCGGTTCTGCGCGGCTCCGGGGTGAAGTGGGACGTGCGCAAAGCGCAGCCCTACGAGGCTTACGATCAGCTGGAATTCGAGGTCCCCATCGGCACCCATGGCGACACCTACGATCGCTACTTGGTGCGCATCCAGGAGATGCGGCAGTCGGTAGGCATCGTGCGACAGTGTGTCGAGCGCATCTCGACCGGGCCCATCATGGGTAAGGTCCCGAAAGTGATCAAGCCTCCGGTGGGAGAGGTTTACCACTCCATTGAGGGGCCCAAGGGAGAACTAGGCTACCTTGTGGTAAGCGACGGGACGCTCAATCCTTATCGGGTGCGGATCCGTCCACCGTCGTTTATCAACCTTGGGGCGCTCGACAAGATGATCCGCGGGCACCTGGTCGCAGATGTGGTGGCGATCATCGGAACCATCGACATCGTGCTCGGGGAGGTGGACAGATAAGAAGAAGTAGGGAGGAGTGGTGAATAGTGAATAGCGAATTGCGAATGACCGCTCACTATTACTATTCACCATTCACTCTTCGCGATTTTGAAGGCCATGGCAGAGAACGCACTCCAATTCCTCGAGGCCCATCCGCTGACCTTTGCGTTGGTTCGCATCCTGATTATCTTCGCCGTACTTTCAGGGATCGTGGCCTACATGGTTTACCTTGAGCGCAAGGTCCTGGCCTTCATGCAGGCACGCCTTGGACCGATGCGGGTAGGACCCTGGGGACTTCTGCAACCCATCGCTGACGGCGTGAAGCTCCTTCTCAAGGAGGACATCGTTCCCGCGGGCGCCGACAGGTTCGTTTTTCTCCTGGCTCCGGCGATCAGCGTGATGGCGGCCTTCACGGTGTTTGCCGTTATTCCCGTGGCGGACAACTTTCTCATCACCGACGTCAACATCGGCATCCTGTTGATCCTGGCGATCTCTTCGCTGGGAATCTACGGCATCATCCTCGGTGGTTGGTCCTCGAACAGCCACTACCCCTTGCTGGGCGCCCTGCGGTCGTCCGCGCAGTTGGTCAGCTACGAGGTGGCGGCCGGCATTGCCATTGTCGGCGTCCTGCTTTTCTCCAACTCCCTCAGCATGGTGGAAATTGTCAAGCGTCAGCAGCAAATGGGCGTCTGGAACATTTTCGTGCAGCCAGTAGCTTTCTTCGTCTACCTCGTGGCTTCGGTAGCGGAGACGAACCGGGCTCCGTTTGATTTGCCGGAGGCGGAATCTGAACTCACCGCCGGGTTTCATACTGAGTACAGTGGCTTTCGTTTCGCCCTTTACTTCCTGGCTGAGTACACGAATATGGTGCTTGTTTCGAGCATCGGCGTGACGCTTTTCTTCGGCGGATGGCTACGGCCTTTCTCGAACGTCGCGGCCCTCGATTTTCTAAAGTACGGGCCGGTCGCCGGCGCCCTCGGAGCAGCCGCCTTCGTTCAATGGCTGGGCCGGAAGAGCCCCGTGGCGGGCGAACGACGCTTCTTTGTGGGTTTGGCTCTCCTCCTGCTTGCGATTGCGATGCTGCTGGTGGCGTCTCCGCTGGTTTTGAACGCCGTCCAGGGAGTCTTCTGGTTTTTCACTAAGGTGTTGGTGTTTCTTTACGCCTTTATCTGGTATCGTGGCACGTTCCCGCGCTACCGCTACGATCAGCTCATGAATGTGGGCTGGCGCTGGATGATTCCTTTGGCCTTGGCTAATCTGATTGTGACCGCGGTGGTGCTGTACTTCGTAAACCCGCACATGCCATCGGGGTAGGGGCAGGCCTTGTGCCTGCCCTGGGCGATGCCAAGAGTGGCCGTCTGGGGTTGAGACAATCCGACGTAGCGCGGGCGTCTCGCCCGCTGTGGCGTGCGCATCCTGCCCCACCCAAAGGGCGACTACAAGGGTCGCCCCTAGAGGAGGCTAATATGCGATTCCGTGAATTCCTAAGGCAGGTCTTCCTGGTGGACTTAATCAAAGGCCTGAGGCTGACCTTTTCCTATCAGCGTCCCAGCGCGACGTACACGGAGCAGTACCCGCGCGAGCGTCCACCTGTAGCCGAACGCTACCGCGGCGCGCCGCGCCTCAACAACAATCCGGAAACAGGTGAGACGCTGTGCATTGCCTGTAACTTGTGCGCGCTGGCGTGTCCGGAGAACTTAATCGTGGTGGGCTGGGAGCGAACCCAAGACCGAAAGAAGAAGCTTTCGACGTTCACCTATGATCTCTCGCGCTGCATGTTTTGCGGGCTCTGCGAGGACGCCTGCCCGGTAGACGCACTGGAGTTGACACAGGACTTCGAGATCGCCCACTACAACCGGGATGGAATGATTTGGGACCGCAAGGCCCTGGAAGAGGGCCCTCAGCCTACCCGGTACACAAGGTAGAACAAAAGGGTAAAGTCTAAAGGTTAAAGGGTAAAGGAAAGACGGCGATGACTCGCGCTTTTGGCGTTTAACCTTTACCCTTTACCCCTTAACCTTGCTTTAGAACATGCTTCCACAGATTGCATTCTTGATTCTCGCCGCAACCACTCTGGTTTCAGCGGTTCTCGTCATCACCCAGCGAAACCCGGTCCATTGCGTCATCTGGCTAGTGGTTACTCTTTTCTCCGTGGGCGGCATCTACCTGATGGTGCATGCCGAGTTTCTGTTTGCCGTGCAGGTGATCCTGTATGTTGGTGGCATTATGGTCTTGTTTCTGTTCGTGGTTATGCTCGTGAATCTGGACGTGGCGGCGAAACAGGCGCAGTTCCGAAGGAAGTGGCAACTGGCGCTCTTCACCGCAGTCGTACTCTTGGGAGAACTCAGCTACGGTTTAGTGAGAGGAAAGCAGGGGCTCAGCTTGACGGCAGCGCCGGCGGTAGCCACATCGGAGGGAAATACCCAGGCAGTGGGTCGGGCCCTCTACCAGACCTACATGCTCCCGGTTGAGATTGCGTCCATCTTGTTGCTCGTGGCCATGGTAGGGGCCGTCATCATGGCGAAGAGGAAGTTAGAATGAGCATTCCCTGGGAGCGCGGGCATTTCGCCCGCCCTGGGTTGGATTATGTGGCGCTGATAAAAAGGAGCCAGGGATGACCATTCCGGTGTACTGGTACCTGCTCTTGGGCACAGGGCTTTTCAGCGTGGGGGTGATTGGTGTGCTCACTCGCCGCAACGTGATCATCATTCTGATGTCCATCGAGCTTATTCTGAACGCGGTCAACATCAACCTTGTGGCCTTTTCGCAATTGTTTAATACGGTGAACGGCCAGGCGTTCGCCATCTTTGTCATCACTGATGCGGCGGCCGAGGCTGCCGTTGGACTCGGTCTGATCATCGCGCTGTTCCGCAACAAAGAAACGGTGAATGCGGATGAGATCGATTTATTGAAGTGGTGACAAAGTGTAAGGGATAAAGGGTAAAGGTTAAATGAAGCGGGTAGCGCAGACTTTCGCTTCTCAGAAAGTCTGCGGCTTGTCCGAGGAAAAACCGCGAACTCTGCCTTACCGCTTTACCCTCTACACTTCACCCTTTACCCTTTAGTAGGGTCCCATGCAGCTCACGATTGAGATTCCCGAGAGCGAAGGCGGGATTCGGTTGCCGCCCCAGGGTTGGACCGAGGATGAGTTCTTTGACTTCTGCCAGGCGAACGGCGATCTTCAGATCGAGCGTACAGCGAAGGGGGAGATCATCGTGATGTCGCCGGCCGGAGGCTACAGCTCTTTTCGGAGCGGGGAAGTCTTCCGGCAGTTGGCGATGTGGGCAGAGAAAGACGGCACTGGAGTGGCTTTTGGCGCCAACATGGGCTTCTTGCTACCGACGGGTGGGATGCGCTCGCCCGACGCCGCCTGGGTCAAGCGGAGTCGCCTGCATGGGCTCACGCAGGCGGACAAAGAAAAGTTCATTCCGCTGTGCCCGGACTTTTTGATTGAGGTGGCATCCCCCTCCGACCGGCTTTCCGACTCGCTGGAAAAGATGGAAGAATACCAGCAGTCTGGCCTGCCTTTGGGATGGTTGCTTCTGCCTAAAAAGAAGCAGGTTCGGGTTTATACGAGCACAGCAGCGACCGTCTTGGAAGCGCCCGAACGGGTGAGCGCTGACCCGGTACTTCCGAGCTTCACCTTGGAGCTGTCAAAGATTTGGGAACCAAGGTTTTAGTATGGCTGCCAGAGGGCAAGCTTTACAGCATAAGGTTTAACTAGGGGATGGGGGCTGGTCGCCTCACCTGCTGCGGTAGTGAGGCTAGGGTCGGACTGGGCCGACCGTTACACTATCTCGCAACAAGGAAAGAACCTGACATCGACGTATTAAAGTGGTGAAACCAAGTTGAACATTGAAGGGCAGAGTATAGATTGGTTGCATTCTCGATTGAGCTGGTGGTCGAGGTCGGACCCCCTGGGTTTTATCGCAGGACCCATGCCTAACCCGAGCATCCACGAGGGTACGGTCCTTCATACCGCCTCCGGCGAGGCGGTGACGATGGGCCCGATTTTCGGGGAAGACCGAAGTGCCTTTCAGATGGACCACTTCTACTTCAGATGGTATGACGCTACTAACGCGCAAGGTGATCCCGTAGCCGTGAAGGTGTACGACCGCTACCCAGCGTGCGAGCACGTTTTCCGGCTGGAGCAGGTTGTTGCCAAAGTGGTGGCCCACCCCGGCGTGGTGAGAATTATCGGAGACGGTTGGTTTGATTGCTGTGGGTTCTCGGTTTTCGAGCACATGGGAGGCGGCACCTTACGGTGTTGGCTGCTGACCCAGGGAAACATACCAGGGTCTGGCGTGCTGTCTATCACGCGCCAAGTTGCCCAGGCTCTCGACTTCGCGCACGCACGTGGCATTATGCACCCTGACGTGCAGCCTGGGAACGTGTGGCTCGACCCCAGTCCGGAAGGGCGCGTGGCGTTGGCTGAGTTCGGCGTCACAAAAACTGAACGGGAGGTTGCCGATATTGAATTTCCGTTACCGGAGGGCGGTTTCTCGTACCTAGCTCCTGAAACATTCCAGACCGGGGCCGCCGACACACGGGCGGATATTTACAGCTTTGGCGTCATGCTTTACGAACTTGTCAGCGGAAGAACTCCTCTGGAGGGGTTCGGACTCAAAGTGCTCTTGACCGAAGATGTTCCGGACATCCGCACACACCGTAAAGACGTTCCGGAGTCGCTGGCGCTGCGGTTGGCTCAAACACTCAGCCGCGACCCAGAGGTTAGACCACACACGGCAGCGACAGTGCTGGCCGGAGTTGAGGAAGAGGTCGCCAAGTTGAGTCCGGCGCCCTCGGTGAACGCTTCGCAGCGAGCTCCGGGCTGAGTTCGTCGGTGATGCCGTCGCAGGGGAGGCATTCTTTACCCTTTACACCCTACCCCTACAAAACGATGCTCTTTCTCGATCAAATCTGGCTTATTCCACTCCTGCCCGCGGCTGGGGCGTTGATCCAACTTTTGTTGGGGAGGAAGCTGTCAAACCGTCTCGTCTCCCTGGTTTGTGTAGGCCTGCCGGGCTTGTCGTTTGCTTGGGCGCTGGGATGCTTCGCCGAACTCCTCAAG
>DATJKY010000206.1:0-7513 GCA_035490955.1 Terriglobia bacterium
TCCAGAAGCGCGGTCAGCCGCTTCAGCCGCTCGTCGTTGAGGATGCGGATTTCATCCTGGAGGTTCTTCCTCAAGCGATTTTCTTGGGCGAGTTCAATCGACTTCGCCCGCTCGTCTTTCTCAGCGCCTTTGCGCGAGAAAATCTTCACATCGACCACGATACCCTCAATACCCGGAGGGCAGGTAAGCGAGGCGTCTCGCACATCTCCCGCCTTTTCCCCGAAGATGGCCCGCAGTAACTTCTCTTCCGGAGTCAACTGGGTCTCGCCCTTAGGGGTAACCTTGCCCACCAGCACGTCGCCCGGTTTGACGTAGGCTCCGATGCGGATGACACCGCTTTCGTCCAAATCCTTGAGGAGTGACTCGGAGACGTTGGGAATATCACGGGTGATTTCCTCCGGTCCGAGCTTGGTGTCGCGCGCTTCGATTTCGAATTCCTCGATGTGAATGGAGGTGTACGAGTCTTCCTTTACGAGCTTCTCGCTCACCAGGATGGCGTCTTCAAAGTTGTAGCCCCGCCATGGCATGAAGGCCACGAGCACGTTGCGACCGAGCGCCAGTTCGCCACGATCGGTGCAGGGACCGTCAGCGAGGACGCCTCCTGCCCTCACCCTTTGCCCTTTGCGCACCACCGGCTTTTGGTTGATACAGGTGTTCTGATTAGAACGGCGGAACTTAATCAATTGATAGATGTCCGCCCCTACCTCACGCGAGAGCTGGCCGCTTTGGCCGTCGCCCTCGACACGCACGATGATGCGCTCGCTGTCCACGCTGTCCACAATGCCGTTCCGTCTGCAAACTACCACCGCGCCGGAGTCACGGGCGGTGACTTCCTCCATGCCGGTTCCCACCAGCGGAGCCTGGGCGCGGAGCAGCGGCACTGACTGGCGCTGCATGTTGGAGCCCATCAGCGCCCTATTGGCGTCGTCGTTTTCAAGGAATGGAATCAGCGAGGCGGCGACGCTGACCAGTTGCTTGGGGCTGACGTCGATGTAGTCCACCTGGTCGCGCCGGATGAGCACGAAATTCCCCGACTGGCGAGCGTTCACAAGTTCGTGCTCGATACGGCCTTTCTCATCCACCTCCACGTTAGCCTGGGCGATGATGTGCTGGTCTTCCTCCCAGGCGGAGAGGTAGAACGAGTACGGTTCGTGTTCCACGAGCTTGCGCTTCTTCTCGCGCAGTTCCAGGTTGAGCTTTTCCACCTCTTTCCGGTCCACGTGCTCGCCGACCTTCCAATGGCTGTCACCGCCGTCAGTGATGGTCACGTAGTCGAGGATCGCACCGTTGCGGACCTTGCGGTAGGGACTCTCAATAAACCCGTGCTCGTTGATTCGGGCGTAGCAAGAAAGCGAGGAGATCAGCCCGATGTTAGGCCCTTCCGGGGTCTCAATGGGGCAGATACGGCCATAGTGGGTGGGATGGACGTCACGCACTTCGAAACCCGCTCGCTCGCGCGACAGACCTCCCGGTCCGAGCGCCGAAAGCCGCCGCTTGTGGGTGATTTCGGAGAGCGGGTTGGTCTGGTCCATGAACTGAGACAACTGGGAGGAGCCGAAGAACTCCCTGATGGCCGCCATCACCGGCTTAGCATTGATCAGGTCATGAGGCATGGCCGTGGCCATTTCCTGATATACGGACATCTTTTCTTTGATCGCGCGCTCCATGCGCACGAGGCCGATGCGAAATTGGTTTTCCAGCAATTCGCCCACGGCCCGCACGCGACGGTTACCGAGATGATCGATGTCGTCGACGCTATAAATTCCACCGGGGTTCTTCCGCAGCTTCAACAGGTAGCGGATGGCGGCGTAGAAGTCCTCCGGCTCCAGGATTCTCTTTTCCAGAGGTAGCTGCACGACGGCGCCCTCGGAGTGGTCTGTGGCCAGCGTGCCTTCACAGCCCCGCACCACTTCGGAGCAGATGTTGCCCTCCCGCTTTCCAACATGCACTTTCTCCTCGTCCACCACCACGTAAAAGTTGGAGGAGGGAAGATTCCCGGCGCTCTCCAACTCAAACGAGGTCGCCTTGTCTTCCATCCGCGCTTTCAACTTGCTCTGGTAACCCAGCTTGATGTTGAATTTCAGGCGGCCCACGCGTGAAAAGTCATACTTGCGCGAATCGAAGAACATCCCGTTGAAGAGCGCCGTAGCCGTCTCGAGAGTGGGCGGGTCACCAGGACGCATCTTCCGGTACATCTCGATCAGCGCCTCCTGCGGCGTCTTCAGGGGATCGCGTTTCAGCGTCTGGCTAATGACCACACCTACGTCGTCACGCTCAGGGAAGAAGAGCCGGATTTCCGGGATATCGGAATCCAGAATGGAGTTTAGAATGCTGTCGGTGAGCTCGTGATTGGCCTCCAGCAGCACCTCGCCGGTTGCGGTATCGACGTGGTCTATGGCTGAGTATGCCCCCTCCAAATCGTGCTTGGCAATCTCCACTTGGGTGATAAGCGCCTTCTGGATCTCTTTCAGAACTGACGCCGTGATCTTTCTGCCGGCGTGCGCGATGGTCTCGTGGCTGCGGGGATGTTCAATGCTCTTGGAGATCTTGCACCCCATCAGACCGTCCGAAACCTCCCAGTAGAGCCTTCGGTCCTTCAGGCTAATCCGTTCGACGGAATAGAACGACTTAATGACTTCGGCGTCGTCCTTCAATCCCAGAGCGCGCAGGAAGATCGTGGCCAGGAACTTCCGTTTACGATCGATACGGACATAGAGGATGTTCTTGATGTCGTACTCGAACTCCACCCAGGAGCCGCGATAGGGGATGATCTTGCCAAGGAAGTAGGTCTTCTGCGGTGTCGACTCGAAAAACACACCGGGAGAACGGTGCAATTGGCTGACAATTACCCGCTCGGTCCCGTTGATGACAAACGTCCCATTCTCGGTCATCAGGGGAATTTCGCCAAAGTAGACCTCCTGCTCTTTGATGTCGCGGATGGTCTTCTGCCCGGTGTCGCTGTCCTTATCGTAAAGGGTCAACCGGATGGTAACCTTCAAAGGCGCGGCGAAGGTCATCCCGCGCTCCTGGCACTCTGTAACGTCATATTTCAACTGCAAGGCCACGGGGTCACCGCATTTATTGCAGAACGTCACCACGTTCTTGTTGAACGTGCCGCACTTGGAGCACAACACATCTCCAACTTTGAAGGGGTCGGTAATGACCGTGTGCCCGCAGTTCTTGCAAGTGCTCCGCAGGTGGTGGAGACCCCGCAGGCTGCCGCATTTGCATTCCCAGTTGCCGATGGAGTAGTCCACAAAATCCAGCTGTGAGATGCCGCGAAAGTCGGTTATGGGGAAGACAGAGTTGAACACTGCTTGTAGTCCAACGTCTTCCCGCTCCGATGGAAGCAGGTCCATCTGCAGAAAGCGCTCATAGGAACGCCGCTGCACTTCAATCAGGTTGGGAATCTTGATGACCGTGGGAATTTTAGAGAAGTTCACGCGATGACGTGAAACACCGTTCCCGCCGTTTGGCATTCTTCTACTCCTTTGCCTGGAATCTCCAGAGACTACAGATGGAACGCTTGGTCTCTTCCGATAAGGATGCGACACGCCCGCGAGGGGATGTACCCTCAGATCGAGTCCGCCTCGCCGGATTCTACCCGGAGTCGGGGCGTTTGCGCCCGCAGCGCAGCACCTTACTTCACTTCCACTGTGGCGCCAGCTTCAGTGAACTTCTTTTTGATGGCCTCAGCCTCTTCTTTGTTCACACCTTCTTTGATCGGCTTGGGCGCACCGTCTACCAAGTCCTTAGCCTCTTTTAGGCCCAGGCTGGTCACTTCCCGGACGGCCTTGATGACGTTGATCTTGTTCGAGCCTACAGCGGTGAGAATGACCGAGAATTCAGTCTGCTCTTCAGCCGGCGCAGCGCCCGCCGCCGCCCCGCCTGCCGCCCCGGCAACCACTACCGGGGCCGCCGCCGCGGCCGTAACTCCGAGAGCCTCTTCCAGCCTTTTCACCAAGTTCGCCGCCTCCAGCAGAGTGAGCCCCTTGATTTCCTCTACGATCTTATCGAGCTTTTCCGACATCGTTTTTGTTATCCTCCTGAAAATTCCCAGTCGACATCGCGTAATCGGTTGCCGGCTGCTTTCTGAGCGAAGAGCTCAGGTAACTCAGTCCGCGTCTTGTTGCGCCGGTCCCTGGTCCGCGGTCCCCTGAAACCTGTTTTCCTTCACGCCCTGCTGGATGACATAAACCAGACTGCGTGCCACGCCGGCAAGAGCTGAAGCCGCGCTTTGAGCCGGCGACTTGATCAGGTACAAGACCTTCGAGAGCAAAGCCTCCCGTGACGGAAGGCTGGCCAGCGCGTTGAGGTCGGCCAACGAAACAACGCGACCCTCCACAACCCCCGTCTTGAAAACTAAGACCGGGTTTTCCTTGGCGTAGGCGGTAATGATTTTTGCGAGGCCAACAGGATCGCTGTGCGTATAGGCCAGCGATGTGGTGCCGCGCAGTTTACTGGTCACGGACTCGAGTGCGCTTCCCTGGGCGGCACGCTCAATCAGGCTGTTCTTCACTACCCGGTATTTCGCTCCCAGCTTGGCCACCCTGCCCCGCAGATCCGTGTCCTGAGCAACCGTAAGGCCCTCGAACCCTGACAGCAGCACACTCTTGGCTCTCGCCAGTTCGTCGTGCAGCTCCTCCGCCTGCTTCTGCTTTTCGTCTTTTTTCATGGCTCTAACCCGGAGATCCTGTTAACGTCCCGGCTTGCCGGGGCATCGAGGAAAAAATGCCGGCTGCCCGTACTTACGGGGTTTCGGGAGAGGCCGGCGTTACAAAACTAAGCGGCCTCAACCGAAGCCAGATCGACACGTACGCCGGGGCCCATGGTGGAGGAAATCACGATGCTCTTGACGTACTTCCCCTTGGCCGTCGCAGGTTTGGCCTTGAGAACGCTGCCGATGAGGGCTTGCGCATTCTCGGAGAGCTTCACCGCATCGAAAGAGACCTTGCCCACCGGGCAATGGATGATACCGGTCTTGTCGACACGGAATTCCACCTTGCCGGCCTTTACTTCCTTGATGGCTCGCTCCACGTCCATGGTTACAGTGCCGGTCTTAGGGTTGGGCATGAATCCTCGTGGTCCCAGCACTTTACCCAGACGGCCAACCGACTTCATCATGTCGGGCGTGGCGATGACAGCGTCAAACTCCATCCATCCACCCTGGATTTTCTGCACCAGATCGTCACCACCTACATCGTCGGCCCCTGCCTCCTGCGCCTCCCGAACCTTATCTCCCGACGCGATGACAATAACGCGCTTGCTCTTGCCCAGTCCGTGAGGCAGGACCACGGTGCCGCGCACCATCTGGTCGGCATGCTTCGGGTCCACACCTAGGCGAATGGCAATTTCCACCGTTTCGTCGAATCTCGCAAAAGCAGCCTTCTTGATCACCGGCATTGCGTCCGCAAGAGCGTATGCCGGCTTCTCAACCAGTTTGACAGATTGGGTGTATTTCTTTCCCACTCCTGACTCCTCTCTTCCAGCCCAGAAGTCGAATCCGGCCTCCCTACGGCACAACCTCCAACCCCATACTGCGAGCCGTCCCCTTCACGGTAGCCACTGCTGCCTCCAAGTCCCGAGCGTTCAGGTCCGGTAGCTTGGTCTTGGCAATCTCCTCCACCTGCTTCTCAGTCACCTTTCCGACCTTATTCTTGTTGGGCTCCCCCGATCCCTTAGCGATCCCTGCGGCACGCTTCAAAAGCACGGCGGCAGGAGGCGTCTTGGTGACGAAGGTGAAACTCCGGTCGTGATATACCGTGATAACGACGGGAATAATCAGGCTCTCTTGGTCCTTGGAGGAAGTCTTGGCGTTAAACGCCTTGCAGAAATCCATGATGTTTACACCGTGCTGTCCAAGCGCTGGCCCTACGGGCGGAGCTGGCGTCGCTTTGCCAGCAGGAATTTGAAGCTTAACCAATGCCGTGACTTTTTTCGCCATAACTCTTAATCCTTCGGAATCAATTGGTCATCGAGTTTGCACTTTCGAGTTTGTACGCACTCAGCCTTTTTCCACCTGGTAGAAGTCCAGCTCCACGGGCGTGGCCCGCCCGAAAATGGTCACCATTACCCGCAACGTGGACCGATCGTCGTTGACTTCGTCAACGAGACCGGTGAAGTCTTTGAAGGGCCCTTCATTGATCTTCACGGACTCGCCCTTTTCAAATCTCAGGCGTGGCTTGGGGTGCTCGGCAGCCACCTCGACTTTGTGGACGATGCGGTCGACTTCGTCCAGGGTGAGGGGATTAGGCATCTGACCGGAGCCGACAAACCCAGTAACGCGAGGCGTGGAACGCACCAAGTGCCACGTGTCGTTGTTCATTTCCATTTCGACCAGCACGTACCCGGGATAGAAGAGCTTGGGTGTTACCACCTTCCTGCCCTGCCGCAGTTCGATGACGTCCTCACTCGGGACCATAATCTCCCCGAACCGCTCCTTAAGCCCGGCTGCCTCGACCCTGCTCCGAAGGGTCTCCGCCACCTTCTTTTCGAATCCGGAATAGGTGTGGATGATGTACCAGTTCTTGGTCATCGCTGACTTACTCACCAGAGAATCTTCAATAGTGCCCTCCTCCCCCGGTTTTCAGCGCCTTACCGGCGGTGCAAAAACATGTCGAGAACGCGCTGGACAAGACTTCGAAAAGCGTAGTCACAAAGGCCGAAATACGCGGCAAAAAGGAAGGTCGACAAAATGACCATTACGGTTGTGCCGTAGACCTCCTGCTTCCCAGGCCAAGTCACGCGCTTCATCTCGGTCCGCACATCGTCAAAATAATCCCGGACTTCCTTCAGGTAATTCTTTTGCAGAGTTATTTCTTCAGCCATTCTTGGCCCGCGCTTTCCTGGGATAGCCGTTGCCCGCCCCGGACTCACATTCCGTTCGGTTCTTTGTCTCCTGCCTCCTGTTTGGCAGGGGCGGAGGGACTCGAACCCCCATGACCGGTTTTGGAGACCGGCAGATTAGCCATTGATCTGACGCCCCTTCGAAGGACCAGTGACGAGTGGATAGTGACAAGCAATACGCCACGGCCTGCCGTCGCTCACTCGTGACTCGAAGGCGCTCGTCGCTCGTCACTCGTCACTTGACTTCTTTATGCACCGTGTGATGCCGGCATGTCGGGCAGAATTTCTTCAGCTCTAGTCGGTCCTGGTTCTTCTTCTTGTTCTTTGTTGTCGAATAGTTCCGGTTCTTACAGTCAGAACATTGCAGCGTGATAATTTCTCGCATACTCCCATCCTGGCCGGCCCGGTCCTACCGCAAACGAGAGCGACTTCCAGCGAAAGTAGGGCCGGGTCTAGCCCCGACCCAATTCCTACCCGTACAGGGAACCATGCCCTGACTCGGGCAACCCAGCTCTCGCCGAGCTTAACGCCTCACGACCGGTCGTCACTTAGCACGACCGCCGCGATCCTCACTCACTGTATCCATCAGCGTCGAATCTCTACACCGGACGAGTGGCCGAAATTGGTTGCTTGCCCTTTCCTAGCGCGAGATTTCCGTAACCGTGCC
>DATJKY010000207.1:0-7717 GCA_035490955.1 Terriglobia bacterium
GGCTTTACATTCTCCAGTATCAGAGACTCGTCCTCGGGTCCGCTGGGTTGGCGTAACGGAGCGGCACTACCCCCCGGTCCGAACTCGTCGGCTGGCTCCAGCATTACCTGGAGGGAACGCGCGCGCCCTGGGTTCCCACCGCCTAAAGACTGCAGGCCATCGCCAGCGCCTTCAGCCGATGTGAATTCTTCTGTCGCGTTGACGCTAATGGAGGCGTTAGCGGCCAAAGTCACAGCGTAACCTGTAGCCGCGGCACCTTTCACGCTGATGTAGGCGATCCCCGCCTCGCCTGGCTGGTCGAAAGTCGACACTTCAACGGTGTACGTACCGTTTGGCAGAAAGCCTTGAATCTTTCGCGCTTGCGGGTTATAGCCGAGTGAATATCCCGGGCCTCCTTGCCCCCCCGCAGACACTTCGACGCCGACCCCCACCCCCTCAGGCGCATTCGTGATGCCGACGTCTACAGGATAATATTCGCGCCTCCTGGGCGTGAGGTCCGCGTCGAGCGTCATGCCTGCTGATAACTGAATTGCACTTCCCGCAGCGAAGCTGTTCGCTCCCGGAAAATAGCAAGGTGGGTAGCCGTATAACTGACCCCGAGGATTGAAGGTGAGGGGATCACGATCCATCACTTCGTGCGTGAATAATTTGTAGGTTCCGGGAGATAGCTCGGGAAAACGGAACTCTCCGTTGGACCACGTTCTGAACGTTCCCGCGGAGGTCCAACGCGCGCGGCCATCCTGGACTTGGCGGCGGTAAATTTCCACCTGAACCCTTTCCGGGCTGTCGGCACCGGCGAGGGTCACGCGGCCCACGATGAGGGCTGCCGGCGTAAGATAGATCGTAACGTCCTTTTGGCCTGGGCTCACTTGCGTAGCCGGGGCGTTCTCATTGGAAAGGAAGCCGGGCTTGCGCGCCATCAGGAAAATGGGACTGCTTGTTTCCCCGGCGGGGGATGTCCCGAGAGGACTTGCCGATGGAACAGGACCCTCACTTGTCTGTTCAGCCTCGCTTGATGGAACTTTGAACTCAAAATGCCCGGCAGAATCCGTCAGTGTTGCAAAGCGATTGTCTTGGGAGTAGACGAGCGCGCGGCCAACGGGCCTATGCGTCACACTATTTAGGACCGTGCCGCCGACGGTGTCACTCTTTTCAGGTGATGGACTAGCGTTGGCGCCTAAAGGGCCAACGTCCCAGCAGCAACAGAGAAGGGCGACCCCCAGCGAAAGCGCGCGAAATGATCGAAGGCCGGGCATGCACTTCAAAGCAAGTTCGACTATATTACAGTTCGATGGAACGACAATACGGTAGGGTTGCACAGTCTAGCCAGCGTTTCCATTTTCGACTTCGCCCCATCGATAAGATACGCCTGACCGCCGCGGACTAATAGCGGAACGCTGTCTCCGTGCGGAAATCGAGCGCATGACCGTCCATTGGACCAGGACTCTGGACCGAGAGAATCTGCAGCACAGTAGGGGCTATGTCCAGGAGGCCGGGTTCGGGCGTTCGGACCAAGCGGTTGGAAAGGAAGATGCCAGAAGTATCGGTAGGATCGGAAGCGCAATGGTCACCGCTCCACTTTTTCATGTTGGCCACGACAATACCGGCTGGGACTGCTCCCAGTGTCGTCTGCCAGGAGGTTCGGTATCCGTCCCGAAAGTCGATCTGCAGGTCGGGCGCGCGTTCCATTCGCGAGCCGTGGAAGATGTCCACGCCCCGATAGACGTTTTGAATGACCGGCTCGCCGGTGTCCGGGTCCAGAAACCGCACTAGCTTCTGGCGGATCTCCTCCAGTAACCGGTCAGTTTCCGGACCGCGGTCCAGAATCCCCGACTGCTCCCGCCCACGCACGTTCAAATAGATTTGGCCCAGGCCCAAGGCGTAGGCTTTGGTTCGGCTCCAATCTACATTGGGAAAGAAGCTCCCCTGTCCGAAGAGCTGATCGAGGTTGTACGTCTTTTCCTGGGCGCCGGGATTTTTGAGCGTCATGTAACCATTCTCGACCAACCAGGTGTTGGTGTTGAAACCCTTCCTCCAGGTGTGAAACCCATGGTCGGAGACGATGAGCATGGTCCCGTTGGGTTTCATGGCGCGCTCAACCTCTCCCACTGTCTGGTCCATGGCCTGGTAAACTTGACGGATGGCGTCGCCATACTTCTTGGCAAGTTCGGGATCGTAGCGGGGGTGCTGTGGGTCCATCAAACGGAAGAACATGTGCGAGGCGCTATCGGTGCCCGTGAAGACGGACACCAACAGGCTGGGCGGATCGTTCCTCAACTCATCGATCGTGATCTCGGCCTGCTGCCGGTCGGTTCGCAAAAGGTCTTCAAGGAAAACCCCTTCGTCGATCTTCTCCTCGTTCAGAGCCCAGGTGTCGTGCCACCATCCGAGGGTTTTGATTTCTCCGTGCTTCTTCACAAGACCCGCGACGAAGCTCGCCGGAGCCGAAACTGCGAGAGGGGGCGATTCGGGATCCAGGTTCAGCGGCGACATATAAAGTCGTAGGTCCGGGGAGACTTGGAGTGCGTAGAAGCGGCAGGTAGCGCGGACCGAAAGCAAAGCAGTGACGGCGAATTTGACCTGAAACCAATCGCTCCATTGCTTTTCTCTAATGGTTTCGGCGCGGTGGGCAAGTTGGATGGTGACGGAGTTCGCTTCGGGCGAGACCGAGAACTGCACAGGCACCGAAATTCGCGTAAACGACTTGGCGGTCGGATCCACCGGACCCTCGATCGAGCTCGAAGCCTGGTTCCCGTTCAGTTCGAGGCGAACCAGCTTGCCGCCGAACTCCGTGTCCCCGACGTCCCACGGCGTCAGGTCGGAGCCGAAGTAAAAGAACGTCCCCCAAGTCCCGCGCAGGTCGGGTACGCCAAGTCCAGCCCAGAGCTTGCCGCCCGGTAGCGGTGTGGGAGGAAACTCCAGCGGCATACGGATAACCGTGGTCCTGTAACCTGCATCGGCAACCGCCTTATAGAAAGGCATGCCGCTACGCTCGTTGATCACTTTGGGTGGCTTGATCGGAACAAACCCGAAGAGAAACTCAGGCTTCTCCCGAGTGACGAGGGCAAGCTCGGGGAGGTAGGTCTTCGGATCACGCGTCAGGAAATCGAAGATCCCGGTGCCGCCGGGATTTAAGCCCGTGGCGAATGACGCCCAGGCGACGGGAGACTCCGGAGGGTTGGTGGTTCGCAAGGGTCGGAAGGTGCCCATTTGTGCGAGACGAGCCAGATTGGGAAGCTGGCCTTCCTTCATCCATCTGGAGAGCAAGCCGGGGTCGGCACCGTCGAAGCCTAGCACCACCACCTGGGTGGTGACCGGTTGGGTAGCAATGTGATGGCAGGCGGCTGTGAGGCAAACCAGAGTGAGTGCGGCTACGGAAAGAGCGAAAACGGGGGCAAAGGGCAAAGGGGCAAAAGGGAAAATGCGCAAAGAACGGCAAAAGGTGAATGGTGAAGTGCAAATGGCGAATTGTTTTTCGCCCCATCTGAAATTTGCTGTTTGCGATTTGGCATTTGAAATTGCTCTCTTCATTTCCGTTTTCGCGCCGCCGAAGCTGTATTAGGGGAAAGGGCAAAGAGCAAAGCCCGGAAGCAGGCTCTTTTCCATTTTCCCCTTTCGCCTTTTTCCCGTTCCTCACTCCAGCCGTGAGAATGAGCGGTCAATGGTAAGTGAGAGGGACGCCATCGTCTCTTCCATGTAGCCTGCTAACGTCTCGCGGTAAAAGCTCAGGCTGCGCTCGCGCACGGCCTTCTCGGGTTCTTGCGGCGCGACCAGATGGTTGATCTCGTGCAGCATGATGCTGAGAGTTTTCAGGCGAAACTGCTGTGCCCGGAAGTCCTCCCGGCGCGTGCCATCCAGGAATTTGGTATCAAAAGCGATATCCGTCAAGGGAAGGGCCTGCCACGTCTCAACGCGCCGCCAGGCAATATCGATTTCTCCAATGGCTGAACCTCTAAAAGCCTCGTGAGGTTCGGCGAAGGGACCCTCTCCAACTACAGGGTGGCGGTGACCGAGACATCCACACAGGTTCTTGCGTCGGAGTTGAAGCACAAGGATTTCGGGCGCTCTGAAGAGGATTTCGTCATAGGCTTCACGGCACCGGTTCGGTACTCCCGGCCAGTCCTGCTCAGTCGCCAGCGCGACCTGTCGCGAGGTGGAAGAGTCGCGGAAGGAGTGGGCAATCACCACGAGCGGCGTTGGGCGGTTCCCAAAGCGTGCTAATCTGTACCGACGTCCGGCCAACCACTCGATCCAGCGAGCGAGGCACGGCCGCGAATGGAGGTAGGTTTCAATCAGCGCCGCAGAAATCGTAAGCCCGCTTTCCATTCCATGATTCTCCACCGATACAGGCTCCGGCGGCAAGGTGCCCTTGACCCGCCGACGTAGGGGCACCCCTTGTGGGTGCCCTTATTGTGTACGCCCCTCTCTCGTCTCTTCCGGCCTAAGGGCACCCACAAGGGGTGCCCCTACAGCAGATTTTACACGCCGACGGTAGAAAAGCCGTAGGTCTGCCCTGCCTGGATACATGCCGCACCTTGTTCTTCAACCACATACTGCTTGCGGCCTGTTTGGCACCGCAAGTGCTCTCCATTGTACTTCCTGAGCGTACGGGTGTCCAAAAGGAGAGGAACCATGGGTTCGAGAACGATAGTGACTCTAGGGACAGCGTCTTTGCTGATCCTTCTAAACGCCGGTTGCGCAACCAAAAAGTACGTGCAGGCGAACGTTGCTAACCTCGAGACCAAGATCAGCGCCGTGGACAAGAAGACGGATGAGAACGCCACCCGCATAACTGACCTCGACCACAAGACAGAGGCGGGCATCGCCGACGCACAGAAGAAGGCCGAGGACGCCGGGCAGCAGGCGAGCAAGGCCGAGAGTGACGCGCAGGCCGCCAACGCCTTGGCGCAAAAGGGCGTTGACCAGGCCAACCTGGTGGGGCAGGAACTCGATAACATCGACAACTTTAAGCCGGTGAAGTCTGGGACGGTTCTCTTTAAAGTGAACCGCTACAACTTAACGGACGAAGACAAGGGGCAACTGGACGCCTTCGCCCACACGACCGACGGCCTGAAGCGCTATGTCATCCAGGTGCAGGGCTTCACGGACGCGACAGGCTCGAAGCAGTACAACCTGGCCCTGAGCCAGCGCCGGGCCGACGCGGTGGTTCGCTACTTGACGCTGCATGACAAGATCCCACTGATTTGGGTCCGCTACCTCGGCTATGGAGAAGATATGCCTGCCTCGGATAACAACTCGACCGAAGGACGCCAACAGAACCGGCGAGTCGTAGTCACTCTTCTGGCGCCACCGCAATTGACCGCCCAGGGCAAGATCCAGCAAACAACAACAGCGTCCGGCGCCGTGCCCCAGTGAGGCGCGAAGATAGTTGGCCGTCGACGGTTAACGGCCGACAGGCCCCGAGCCGACTCTTCTCGCCACAAAGATGAGCTCTCCCGGATACTTCGATCCGTAAGGGCTTTTGTCGTAACCCGAGTAGAGCGCCTCCACCTGGAATCCACAGCGCGCGAGCAGGTGCTCCGCCTCGAAGCGGAACAAATACCGCATGCGCAGGCGGTGCACCAGTCGGTTCTCGCGCCCGTCGGGGTGACCAACCTCGTAAATCACCTCTAGGTCCTGGACCTGATTGAACCAATCCCGTGACAGGATGTTATGACGCCGCAGGACGCGCCGGCCGTCGGGCATCAGGAATTCCGGCTCTTCCCCCATCAACTCGGTGATATCTGCCTTCCCGGCAAGATGCGGAAGAGAAGGGTTGAAGACGTCCAGCACCAGCTTACCTTGGTCGACGAGGTGCTTGTGAACGCAAGCGAGACAACTCATCTGGTCTTCCGAGCTTAACAAGTGTTGGAAGGGTCGGAAGGGGATTGTGACCAAGTGGAATCGCTTGTTCAAATCGAAGTACCGCATGTCACCCTTGGCGAGCCGGACCCTGGACCGCACTTCTTCGGGTTCGAGTTCCAGCTTCTCCCCGCAAACCGCTAGCATCTTGGATGAGGAATCCATGCCCACAATCTCCACACCGGCGCGCGCGGTGGGAATCAGCTCTCGTCCCGTGCCGCAGCCGATCTCCAGTACCGGGCCGGCCGCCTCCAGCGCCATCTCCACGAAGAAGCCCACGTGCTTTCGCTCGCAGTAGGGGACCACGAAGTCGTAGAATTCCCCTGCGAAAGCGTATTCATCATAGTCGCTTTGTCGCTCCACCAAATCTCCTGTGGGGAACACGCTTTGGCCAAGCATCTGTGTCTGGGATGGCGCATCGCCCTTCTTGCCATCCGTGCGATCTTCCAGGGCCGCATACATCGCAAAATGCGCGATGTATGCGCTTCACCTCGCCTCGATGCGGACAGGACCACCGCTAGACTGGAGTCTAAGGGTCTCTCCACCCGATCCGATGGTGCCACTAAGGTGAGATTTCGACAGAGTGCCAACGACCTGGATGGGCAAATCGCTGCTTACCGATCCCGCCGAAGCGGATGCTTCTAGATTCAGGTTGGCGGAGCGATCAAGTCTTACCGTTACTCCACCCCCTGACGTCTCCAATTCCGCCATGCGCATTATCTTTGGCAAACGCGACGTCCACCGAGCCGCCAGAGGTCTTAGCGTCAACACGACCACCCGCGTCCTCGATGCGGATCGAGCCCCCCGAGGTGTGCGCCAGCAAGTCGCCACTCACCTTCTCCAAGCGGATTGAACCCCCACTCGTCCTGGCCTCAAGCCTTCCAGTGACGTGGTCGCCGTCGATTGAGCCCCCCGAGGTGTCAACCTCTGCGTTCCCTTTGATCTCCTCGACGCGGATACTTCCGCCGGAAGAGCTTGCCTGGAGGTTGGAGGACAGGTCCGAGACCTTGATGGATCCGCCCGAGGTGCTCAGTTTAGCGTCGCCTCGAAGGCCTGAGATCTCCACACTTCCACCGCTGGTTTTAACCTCGGTGCGTGTGTCGGCGGGTACGTGGACTTCGAAATGGACCCAGGCCCGTTTGGGCCAGTCATAGCTGTGTCGCCGGTGCGCGGTCAACCGAACCTCTCCGCCACTCTCCTCGAATCGGAGCTCTAGCAGTTGCTCGAGGTCGTCGCGGTTGGAAGTGATCACAATGCTGGCACCTGACTCGGATTTGCCCGTAATGTTCACACTCCCTGGGCTCGAATCGAGCACGAAGCGCCCGCCGGGATCGAGTTTCAAGGTCTTTTCATTGCGATAGTCTCCGCGTAGAAGACTTGGACTCGCCAGCAGAAGACTGACAATCGCAGCAAGCAACGGAATGTTTTGTTTCCTGTTCATACTGTTCGTCTCCACAGAGCGCGCTATGCGGGGAATCCCCACCTCACCTGCTTAGACGCCGGGTAGTAAAAGAGGGAAGCAGTGGCCCGAACTATAATTGGGTAATTGCGTGATCCGCAGATTGTGAGGTTGGCTCTTGAATGGCTCAAGCACAAAATCTCTTAATCACTCAATAGTCATAGACCCAAACCCCGCCCATTCGCACCTTGACGATGATGTCCTGGCTACCCATGGAATTCCAGAAAGAAAGCCTGGGGTGCAGGCCGGCACTGTCCTGATCGCCTGTGGAGTGTAAGTCGGTCTGTACGTAGCCCACCCAGGCATGGGCGGCAAGCGAGCGGAGGTGGTACACATCGGGGACATCAATTTCCACGTCGCCGTAGTTCACCAGGAGCACTTCGTGCCCGGTGATCC
>DATJKY010000208.1:0-23003 GCA_035490955.1 Terriglobia bacterium
GGAGGTGAAAGTCCTCTGGCCAACCGGATGGAGGTGAAGGCCTAGTGATGATGCAAGGGCTACCGTCGCAAGGCGGGGTCTGAAGGAAGCATCAAGCAAACGTGCGCGTCGATGGACAAGAACCGGATAAAAGGCGCTAGCGCCGGGCGAGGGGGCAACGTACCGCGAAGTCCATATCCATCAAGGTGCGACGATCGACTTCCCCGAGCCGATTGTTGCATGGATTACTGGCCTTGCATATGGGGCATCGCGTATTCTGATGGGTCTGATGGACGATCGAATCGTCATCTGCTGGCCTGCTCCGATGGCAGGCGGGTAAGGTAGGGAAACACAGGCGTTACGGCGAACGGCATCTTTTCACGCGCCGACAGCAGCGCCACCGGCTTAGTCTTCATCAGCTGGACAGCATCACTCCAGGGATTAACCTTCACACGCCCTCCGAGCGGGAGAGCGGCGATTTGATCGACGCGGTTTTTCTCCAGTGGCGGCGCACTGGTCATGAGCTCCGCGGTACGACGGACGTTCCCTCCCACGACCAACCGGCTCCCCAAGTGCGTGCCGAACAACTGAGGCGCGCTGGGGGCCATATCTGCCATCGCCCGCAAGAAAAGTCCCGCGTTGCCCAGCTGATCTTTGTAGGGAGAGTTCTTCAGCAGTTGAAGGGCTTTGGCATCGGCGGCTTCCTCATCCTGTTGGCTGGAGCTGAAATTCAGGTAGCTCAGAAGCTTTTCGTCCGACATCATCAGGCGATCTTCGAAGGCCCACTTGGTGTTGTTGATGTTCATCGTCTGCTGGAGCACGATGTGGCCCAGTTCGTGCGCCAGCATGGCCGCCAGGCTGGCTTCGTCCGGCAAGACGTCCACGAGTCCGCGGCTGAGTATGATGGTGTTTCCGATCGCTAAGGACTCTAGCGGCGAGGTGAGCAAAACGCGGCAGTGGATCGGAGGGAGGGCATCGAGGTGATTGGTCACGACCAGATTATTCACCACGGTTTCCAGCACCTTATCCACTTCGCCGCGGGGCGCCAGGAGGCCGGCCTTCTGCAGCCGCTCCAGAACATTGTCCTCGGCTTGTTGCTGCCACGCACGCGTGCTAGCGACCGCCGAAGGATCGCCGGAGGATTGGCTCGAGTCCTGCACCTCAGTGGGAGCGTCCACCACCACTCGAGTCATTTCCGATTGATGGTCGGAAGTCTCCAAGCTGTAGCCCCAAAGGCGGACCTGAGCTCGAAACCGCAAGCCTGGCTCCTCGCTGTAAGCATAAACCGGAAGCCAGAGGCCGGGCTGGACATTCTCACGCCAGCTATCGAAGTGAAAATAGACCGAACCTCGAGGAGCTGGAGCAAAAGTGCCGTTGAACCGGACGATGTTGTAATCCTGGTCCTCAGCCCAAACGCGGCCCTCGAATAGACCTATGCTCCGGCCGTTATGGACAGGCTTCGCCTTGACGTCGAAGACGAGGCAGCGCACTTCTCCTAGAAACTCCCGCCGGACGAATTCGAAGTTGTAGTGCTGCCGGTCGAACCGGGTCGAGTCCATCACGATGCTGTAATAAAACGCCTCGGGCTGATAGTGAATCGTGTGGGTTGGCGCGAAGTGTCCCGCGACATTCTTGATGACGCGAGCCTTAGAGCCGGATTTCGGCAGGAGCGATTGAACGGTGATGGTCCCATCAGGCTGGAGCTTCAGGCGCCCAAAAAAGTAATGGTCGTTCACCGGAACGGCGCCGAGCTCGGCGTCAGGGCGCACATCCTGAATGTAAGTCTCCATCCGCGGCACGTAGTTTCGCAGACTTCGCACCAACAGGTTCTCCCGCGCAATCATGGCGTCCACCTCGCGGGCGAACTGCGGGGATGCTCCGGATCTCGGAGAAGAAGGCGCCTGACTCTGTGCTGCTGGCGGCTGGGGAGTGGAGCCAGGCGACGTCTGGGGAGTTTGCGAGGACGAACTACCCTGGGGTGGTGGGCTTAGGGAGCTTGCCTGCGACGGCGGATCGGCTTGCCACACCGGGCTAGGTAGAGCCGTCGCAGAGAGCAGTGCGAGCACCACGAGCTTGATTGTTCTGGACACCCGTTTTCCTCGCACGAGTCTAGTTCGCCAACTGAAACACAATTTGGAGGGTGGCAGTCGTGTCTGTAGGCTGACCGTTGCGGCGCGCCGGCTTGAATTGAATTTCTTGCGCAGCGCGAATCGCCGCCTCGTCCAAGCCGTGGCCAAGCCCCTGGCTGACACCCAGAATCTGGATCTGCCCGGATGCCCGGAACACCACCCGCAAGATGACCTCGCCTTGAACGTGAAGCCGCCGGGCTTCTTCCGTGTAAACAGGGTTAGGTTTGGAAGTGATCTCCACCGGCTCGAACGAAGCGGCGGCCGGCTGTGGCTTTGATGCCGCAGTGCTCTGTGTCAAAGATCGTGCGTCGGCGAAACCGCTCGAGTGAACCTGGCCTTGGCTTGCCGCTCCTTGACCGTCTGCAGGCTGTGTAGTGGTGTTGCCAAAGCCCGCGCTGGCCACCACCCCCCGGGCACCGTGTTGTCCGCCAGTCCCATTCCCTGAACCGGGCCCCGTAGGCTGGTCAAAGGATCCTATGTGCGGGACATTTCCATGGCTTCCCCCCTTTGCTTCTCCCGGAAGTCCGTCTGGGCTGCCAAAGCCTCCGGTTTGAACCTCGGCACGCGGTAGCTTTACCGTCGCCGCAGCCGAACTGCCGCTGTCGAATTCGCCCACGTGCGTTTGGGTTTCCAGCTTCCGCAGCGGCAGCTTGGGCAGGTCGGGCGGTGGAGGCAGTGCAGCGACCTTAGGGGGCTGAGTTACCTCGTCGGGTTGCGGCCTCGCGGTCTGGGGTACAGATGGCGGGGGAATCACGAGCCGCGGTCTGACCTCCGCGAGGTGGCTAAGCTTCAGAGGGGCTGGTGGATGAGGGGCATGGGTAGCAGGCGGTCGGTCGGCGAGGCTCGCAGGCGCAGCAGGCAGACTGATTCTCGCAGACCAGATCCCGCTAGTGTGTTTCGGTTCCTCGAAGGTAGATTGCAGCACAGTAAGCGCCCATGCAAATGCGACCAGTACTAGGACCTCGACGGCTGAGCCCACTCCGAAGCTGGCCCATTGGCGCTGTTGCTCCTCACGCGAGGTTTCGATCAGTCCAAACTGGGGAATCGATTGCAGTCGTGTCCCGCCGCCGGGATCACGTCCTGCAGCCGTCTCGAGAAAACTCGCCTGCGATTCCTGCAAGCCCGCCCCAACGCCTTTTCGATGCAACTTGTCCTTCCCATGAATGGGGATTGTCACCCTCGCGAGGAGGGCGTTCTGACGCAAACAAGGATTATAGCAAGGAGGGTGCCAAAACGGCTTAGAAACCGCTCCAAGACGCAACCCCAACCAAACATTAGAGAAAAACCGTCGACTAAGCCTCTCTAGCACAGACTCGAGTTCGACTTAGCAGGAAAAGCCGACAGGCACTCGGGAAAGAATTACTCGACTTCCTGGACTTGGAACGAAACCCGATGTGTCGCGTAGTGGCACAGCTGGAGGTCCTCCCGTAATGGGCCAGTTTGCTCCCGTACCGGCGAGTTTGCCTCGCCACGTGGCGGCGTAAAGCCACTCTACATCCGACTGACCACTTCAGGTACAGGTCAGTTTGACATCCGGCAGTCCCTGCGGCTGAACCCTTTCGGCGCGTCGGCCCCCGAAGGCATGGATCGTTCGCGTACCGGCGACGGGCTCACCCCCGTGCCAGGTCCCCTTCGGAATAAAATGCTCTTCTCCGGCTCTGACTGGAATGCGCTTGTCATCGATAGTCAGCGTATAGCAGCCCTGCAGAACGACGAAGTATTCGTCGTAGTCATGCACGTGGGGAGTTGATACCGCAGATTCACGGCAGGTCCAAAACGCCATCTGACTTCCATCCACTCCATCAAAGACGTACCCCTCCCCTCCGCGTGTGGACTGACTGCTGGGGGCGATCCTGTTTGCCGGATGCTTCATGAAATCTGGAAAATTGTCCATAACTCCTCTCTTCGACCTTGCCATCAGTCAACGGGGTCAGTCAATTGCCACCTTAAGGGTCTTTTCTTGAAGCAGTTTCCCGCGCCGTCAAACCGCGCCTATTGCGTTGTTTAAGCCCACTCTCTCAGGATCATGGAAGATGTGGGCAGAACGACTTTCTTGGACGCTTGGAAGGCGTGGTGAGAATCGTGGATGACATCGCGGCATCTCTCGAGCCTTCCGGAGGGCCGGAAGTACTTCGGTAATCCTGTTTCGACACTTACGTCCTGCTAAGATGACTGGTCATTAGACCGGTCATATGCTATTCTCACGTTGTGAAACTCAAGGACAACACTATCAGCGCGACCGAGTTCAAAGCAAAATGCCTCAAGATCTTGGACCAACTCGGACCTCAGGGAATCGTTGTCACCAAAAGAGGTACACCCGTTGCCAGAGTGACTCCGGTCGAGACGGTGGATCACCACAGATTCTACGGGTGCATGAAGGATGAGATCGTCATCAAGGGCGACATCTTCTCGACTGGCAGGAAGTGGAATGCTCAACCTCGACACGCACATCCTGATTTGGTACGTCGCCGGGCGGCTAAGTCCTGAGGAACAGCGTTGCCTAACTGGGCAGGACTTCGCCATTTCGGACATTGTCCTGTGGGAGTTGGCGATGTTAGCGGAAGATTCTCGTTTGAGCCTCAACCTCGATCATCCTGAGTTCCAGGCTTTTCTTTCCACCCTGCACGTCTTCCCCATCACCCTCGAGATCGCTCGCAAGAGCACCCAGCTCGATTTCTCCTCCGACCCAGCCGACGAGATCATCGCGGCCACAAGCGTCGTCGAGAAGGTCCCCTTACTGACGCGCGATCGGCGCATTCGCCGGTCTCAAATGGTTCCGCTGGCTCTCTGACCAGCAGGGAGGCGCACCGCCCTTCGCTTCCTTCCTAGCTAGCTAAGCTAGGTCCTGTGCCGCGCAAGGACAACCATGGCCTCTGCCTGCCCCCTCACCCGTCTCGCTAGGTTCGCCACCTCTCCCCCAAGGGGGCCCAAGGGGGCGAGGGGATAGTCAAGAGTCAGCGGGACGGGACGCTAGGGCGTGAGCCGGTAGAGCATGCGGGGAAACGGAATCGTCTCCCGAACGTGCTCCAACCCACAGATCCACGCCACCACCCGCTCGATACCCATTCCGAAACCGGCGTGAGGCACGTTGCCGTAGCGGCGCAGGTCGAGGTACCACTCGAAGGCTTGGCGCGGCAAGTGGTGTTCCTCAATGCGTTTCAGCAAGGTATCATAGTCGGCCAGGCGTTCGCCGCCGCCGATAATCTCGCCATAGCCCTCGGGTGCCAGCATATCCACGCACAGCGCCACCTCCGGGCGCGCTGGGTCCGAGGCCATGTAAAAAGCCTTCACCGCTGTCGGGTAGCGGGTGACGAGGATGGGTTTATCAAACTGTTCGGAAACGATCGTCTCGTCGCCGCCGCCGAAGTCGCCTCCCCACTGAATCTCGCTGCCCTTTTCTTGAAGAAGTTTCACCGCGTCGTCATAACTCAAGCGCGGGAAAGGGAGCATGCACTTCTCTAACACGGAGACGTTGCGCTCCAAGGTCTTCAGCTCGGCGCGGCGCTTGGCGAGAGCGCGCTCCACCACGAACGACACCAAGCCCTCGGCCAACACGCAGACGTCCTCGAGGTTAGCAAAAGCCACTTCCGGTTCCACCATCCAAAACTCCGTCAGGTGGCGGCGGGTCTTAGACTTCTCGGCCCGGAATGTAGGCCCGAAACAATACGTTTTGCCCACGGCTGCAGCCGCCGCTTCGTTGTAAAGCTGGCCGGACTGCGCGAGGTACGCCTTTTCGTCGAAGTAGTTCAGTTCGAACAATGTGGTGGTACCTTCGCAGGCGGAGGGCGTCAGGATGGGGGTATCCACCAGGGTGAAGCCGTGGTCATCGAAATAGTCGCGAACCGCCTTGATGATCTCGTGGCGCACGGCGAGGATCGCCCGCTGGCGGCCGGAGCGCAGCCAGAGGTGCCTGTGGTCCATTAGGAACTCGGTGCCGTGCTCCTTGGGAGTGATGGGGTAGGGCTGCTCGGGCGGCACGCGCTGAATCACTTCCACGTCAGAAACGTCAAGCTCGAAGCCCCCAGGGGCGCGCGGGTCAGCGCGCACCTTACCGGTAACGCGGAGCGAGGACTCCTGCGTCAGACCGCGCACGCGCTCAAAGACCTCCGCCGGCACAGCACTCTTGACAACCACGCCCTGGATGATGCCCGTTCCATCGCGAAAGAGCGGAAATAGCAGCTTGCCGCTTTCACGCAGATTGTAGAGCCACCCTTGAACCAGCACCTCGTGGCCGGCGTGCTGGTCGATATTACGGATTTCGACGACCGCAGGGGAACTGGGTAGCGCAGAGTTTTGCCTCTTAAACTCTGCGGTTTTTCGTCCCCCGAACTGCTCGCCGCTCGCCTCTTCAGCCATACTACTCGCTTTCAGATTCGGGCTCCCTGATCAGCAGGCAGCAGGATGCGGTCGGTGAGCAAAGCACTCCCTCCGCCCTTCAACTGTCCTACTCTCCCTGCGTAATCATGAATGCTCGACCACTTCCACTCCTCGGGCTTATTCACTAGGCCTCGTTTCAACGGGTTGACCTGAATGTATTCCACCTTTTCGTGGTACTCTTTCACCGTCCGCACGGCTCGGTCGAAAAAGCAGGCCCGCCTGTCGGCGTAGCTTGTTGATCTGCCGCGCCGAGCTCACCTTGATGGATTCCATCGCCAACGAAATTGTCGTCGGGTAGGTCGGGCACAGAAAAGCGTGCCAGTGGTCGGGAAGAAACACCCACGCCGTCAGCAGAAAGCGATGCGTCCTGCGGCGAGATTGGTTTGCACTAGCCAGTAAGGTGAACTCGGGCTCGCCAAGATGCCTCCGACCAGGGTATACCTTGCAGGTCACAAAGAAAAAGCGGTCGCACAGAACCAGGCGGCGCAGGCGTGACATCGGGGTTGATTATAGTGGAAAGCAGTCGCGTTGAGAACCGCAGAGTTTACAAGGCAAAACTCTGCGCTACCTGACGCAATGAATCAATAGTTCAATGACTCGATGGCTCAATTCTTTCCAGCTTCTCCATCACTTCACGTAATCTGGCAAGGCCAGTCTTCTCGGGCCCATGGTCGCTTAACTCGAAAAGGACGGGGAACTGTCCGTCCACGGTGCGGAAGTCGCGGATGGTCTTGTCCCAATCGATCCCGCCGTCGTAAGGCATCAGATGATCATCCTTTTCGCCGGCGTTGTCGTGGATGTGAGTGGAGGCGATACGGTCCTTCAACGTGGCGAAGGCAGACTGCACACCAGGCATGATGTGGGCGTGACCTGTGTCAAAGCAGATCTTCAGGTCAAGCCGCGTATAGTCGACGAACTGCAGCAGGCGTTGCGGCGTACCGAGTTGATTGGGGATGTTCTCTAGCAGGACCTGGACGCCGCGATCCTTGGCGAAGATCTTCAGGTGCTCAAGCGAGGAGAACGCAGCGTCAAACTTGCGCAAGTCGTATTCCTCGCCGTCCAGCCCCAGGTGGAGGACGAGATAGCGAAAGGGAAGCCGTTCGGCGATCTCGAGGGCGCGCTTTACCTCGTCCATAGAAGCAATACGTAGCCGCTTCTCGAGGTAGGCGATGGAGATAGGTATATCCCCGGCGCGGCTGCCTTCCAGGCCGGGAAACAGCGGCCCGTGCACAGAGTGGACCGCGACGCCGTGGTCCGAGAACCACTGCGCCACGTCTCGCACATGGTCGGGATCGCAATAGTTAAGGTGCTGGCGAGCAGCGAAGATCTCGATCTGATGGATCCCGGCATCCAGGATCTGGTCCAGGATATGGGAGTTCAGGCGCTCCTTCACGAAGAGGTAGGTGGAGAGCGCGAAGTCCATCAGTAGCCCACCGCCTTTCCGTCTCCCCGGGGGTCTGCTGCGCCGAAGCGCCAGCCTGTTTTGGGATCGATCTCGATGGCCTGGCATTCGCCGATATGCCCACGCGCCGCGCTCTTATACCCGGCGGCGTTGAGCTTGTCGATGGTGTCGGCAGAAAAGCCCCAGCTCTCCAGCAGCAACTCGTTGGGCATCCACTGGTGGTGGAAGCGTGGGCTTGTCACCGCCTCTCGCACATCCATGTTGTAGACCAGCACGTTGAGCAACACCTGAAGAACCGTGTTGATAATGGTGCCCCCACCAGGCGAACCGAGCACAAGTCGGAGCTTGTTGTCCTCGAGCACAATCGTGGGCGTCATTGAAGACAGCGGCCGCTTGTGAGGCGCAATAACGTTAGCCTCACCCTGCACCAGCCCGAACATGTTGGGCGCGCCCGGCTTGGCAGCGAAGTCGTCCATCTCATTGTTGAGCAGAAAGCCTGCGCCCTCGACGGTGACACCGGAGCCGTATCCGCCGTTGAGGGTGTAGGTGTTGGACACGGCGTTCCCTTCCTCGTCGACCACTGAGAAGTGGGTGGTCTCGGCACGCTCGGTTCCCGCCGGCTTGCCGGCGCCGACGGGACCGCCGGCCTTGGCCTGCAGGATTTCATGGCGGAGCTTGGCGGCGTAGTCGGAGCTGGTGAGACCAGCTACCGGCACCGACACGAAATCAGAGTCGCCCAGATAGGCGGCCCGGTCGGCGTAGGCGCGCCGCATCGCTTCGACAACAAGGTGAATCGACTGGTACGAATTGGGCGTACCGAGGTCGAGAGGTTCGAGCACGTTCAGCATCTCAACCAGCGCCACCCCGCCGGAACTCGGGGGCGGCGCGGATAGAACAGTAAAGCCTCGGAAGTGGCCCACTAGAGGCAGGCGAAGCTTCACCTCGTAGTGTTCTAAGTCGGCGGCCGTGATGAGGCCGTGGTACTTCTGCACGGTGGCGACAATGGCCGCGGCGATCGCCCCGCGGTAGAAGGCCTTCGGGCCTTCCTTGGCAATCTGCCGCAGGGTGTTCGCCAGCTCCGGCTGCTTGAAGATCTGGCCGGGCTCATATAGTTGCCCGTTGCGCAGGAAGACCCGCCGCGAGGCCTCGAATTGGTCCAGAAGGTCCTTATCAGCCCGCAAGGACTCGCTAAGCGGGTAGCTCGCGACGAAGCCCTCCTCAGCCAGCACAATGGCCGGCAATATGACGCGCGCCAAGCCCAACTTGCCGTACTGCTGTTCGGCCAGCGCCAGTCCAGCGACGGTGCCGGGCACTCCCGCAGCTAAGGCGCCCACAATGCTCGCCTCGGGTTTCAGCTCGCCCGCGGCGCCCAGATACATCGTGCGCGAAGCCGCTGCCGGCGCCTCTTCCCGATAGTCGACAAACACCGACCGGCCGTCGGCCAGCCGGATCAGCATGAAGCCGCCGCCACCAATGTTGCCGGCAACGGGATGGGTGACAGCGAGCGTAAATCCCACCGCCACTGCCGCGTCTACCGCGTTCCCACCAGCCTTGAGGATCTGAAGCCCCGCCTCCGAAGCCAGCGGCTCCGCCGAAACCACCATCCCGTGCTTGGCCGCTACCGGTTCGAACGATCGCGCCGGCAGGGCGAAAAAGCAGAGGAGGACAATCAGCAGTTTTCTTGAGTATCGGGTATGTACCATCCCCCTCTTCTGCCTCATGGCCGGGTAGCGCAGAGTTTTGTCTTTTGAACTCTGCGGTTTTTGGTCCTAAGAAGTTGTGAGCGCTCGCCTCTAGCCATACCGCTCAGTTCACATCCGAACTCGCTGATCGGCGGGCAGCAGGACGCAGTCGATAAAAGAAGCGGTCAGGTACCGAGCGGTACAGGCGCGGCATCAGGGTCGATTATAGCCGAAGACTGGGTGTTAAGGACCAAAGGCAAAACTCTGCGCTACCCGGCTGGGTGTAATGCTGGCCCTTGACAGTTCGCTCCCGGTGCGATAACTAACGCTAGGGAGGCAGCAGCAAGCCTCTCGAACCTGGAGGTTCGTTCGCCCGACACTTAACAGTGGCCTTTGGTTGCCTCATCCGGCAGCGGCGGAGTAGGTGCTTGCCCTATTCAATGACTCCACGGTGGAGTGATCCAGCCGAAGGCTGGTGGCTTCGATCAAGTCGTTCAACTGTTCGAGGCTTGTGGCACTGGCAATCGGAGCAGTGACGCTGGGGCGCGTGACGAGCCAGGCCAGAGAAATTTTGACCGGAGTTGAATGATGTTGTTTCGCTGCCTCGTCCAGCGCCTGCAGAATACGGAATCCACGGTCATCCAGATACTTCTTTACGAACTGGCCCCGGCTGCTTTTGGATAGGTCACTTTCCGACCTGTATTTACCGGTTAAAAAGCCGCTGGCCAGCGAAAAGTAGCTGATTACGCCCAAGGCGTTTTCCCGGCACACAGGTTCCAACTTGGCTTCGTACTCGGACCGGTCGTACAGATTGTATTCAGGCTGGAGGCTTTGGTAGCTCGGGAGTCCGTGTTGTTTGCTAATCTGCAGGGCCTGAGTGAGTCGTTGGGCGCTGTAGTTGGAGGCGCCGATGGACCTGACTTTTCCCTGGCCGACCAGTTGTGCGTAGGCTTCCAGGGTTTCTTCTAAAGGCGTCAGCGAATCATCGATGTGGGATTGGTACAGATCGATCGAGTCCGTCTGCAGACGTCGAAGTGAGTCCTCCGCCGCCCTCAAAATGTAGGCTCTTGACAGCCCTTTGCTGCCCGGAGCCATCTCCGCCCCAACCTTGGTTGCGATGACGACCTTTTTCCGCTTGCTGTCTCGCTTCAACCAATGACCGATGATCGTTTCAGATTCGCCGCCCTTGTTCCCTGGGACCCATTTCGAGTACATGTCCGCCGTGTCAATCAGGTTGAAGCCCGCATCCACAAACGCGTCGAGCAGCCTGAATGCCGTTGGCTCATCGACTGTCCACCCAAAGACGTTGCCCCCAAAAGCAAGCGGTGCAACTTCGAGCCCGGAATTTCCCAGCTTGCGTTTGTTCATGGCTGTCTCCTCCTCGATTTGCGTCTCTTCCTCAAAGGTTTGGGAAGAAAGATCCGGCCTGAGCTATCCATCAAAATGGTCATGCCACATACAATACCATTTGCCGTAATCTATAGCGAGAAGACGAAAGGTTAGGTAGCCGGTCAGTTTGATGTAGAGGCGGTCTTACGCCGCCACGTGGCGAGGTAAACGCGCTGCTACCGGGGCAAAACCCACCAGGAAAGGCTTCAGACCAATGGAGAAAATTTTGGTAACCGGATGCGCGGGGTTTATCGGGTTTCACGTTGCCGGGCGCCTGCTCGGGCAAGGGCACTCGGTGGTCGGCCTCGACAACTTGAGCGACTACTACGATGTGAACCTGAAGAGGGCACGCCTGGCACAGCTCGAGGGGCGCACCAGTTTCCGCTTCTTCAAAGTGGGGCTTGAGGACGGGGATGGGGTGGCCCGCTTGTTTCAAGCCGAGGGCTTTGATCGCGTTGTGCACCTGGCTGCCCAGGCGGGGGTGCGCTACTCTCTCACCCATCCTCATGTGTACACTCAGGCGAATCTGGTGGGCTTCACGCACATTCTCGAAGGCTGCAGGCATCACGCCGTGAAGCACCTGGTATTCGCCTCCTCCAGCTCGGTTTACGGCGCCAACACCCGCATGCCGTTTTCTGTGCACGACAATGTGGATCACCCCGTGAGCCTGTACGCCGCCACCAAAAAGGCCAACGAATTGATGGCTCACGCCTACTCTTACATTTACCGCTTGCCTTGTACCGGTCTTCGCTTTTTTACCGTCTATGGACCGTGGGGGCGTCCCGACATGGCGCTTTTCAAGTTCACGAGAGCCATTCTCGAGGGCCAGCCGATTGACGTGTATAACTATGGCAGAATGCGGCGAGATTTCACCTACATAGACGATGTGGCGGAAGGCGTGATTCGGGTAATGGAAAGGGTTCCCCAGCCCGATTGGAATTGGAGCAGCGAAAAGCCGGCCTGCGGCAGCAGTTCGGCTCCCTACCGCATCTACAACATCGGCAATCACAACCCGGTGGAGCTCAGCTATTTCATCGAGGTCCTGGAACGGAAGCTGGGTAAGAAGGCCAAGCAGCATCTGTTACCGCTGCAGGACGGAGACGTGCCCGCAACCTATGCCGACGTGGAGGATCTGGCTCGTGACGTCGGATTCAGACCAACAACCCCAATCGAGGTGGGGATCAGTCGCTTTGTGGACTGGTACCGAGAGTACTACGGAGCGTGAGCTGCTTCAAAAAGTAGAGAGTAACGGCAACACGGCACGGCTTTCGCCAGATAGCAGATCGCTTCGTTTGGAATGACAGGCCCAGGTGTCATCCCGAGAGAGCGCAGCGAGGGATCAGCTTTTCATCGCGGCCAGCGACGAATCTAGCCATCAGCAGTACAGGGGGGATAAAGCCGATCCCCTTAATCGACAAACTCAACTTGCGGGGCTCCGGGAAGTAGTCCTTTTTTGAAGCCGTAATCGAGAAGGGTCTGCACGGCGTCGCAGCCACGCCGGCCGCAGTCCAAGGTCCAGTCGTTTACGTACATGGAGACGAACCGGTCGGTGGTTACTGTGTCCAGCCCTCGAGCGAATTGCAGCGCGTAAGCCAATGCTTCTTCGCGGTGGTCGAAGGCATATTGGATGCTCCCTTTCATCAGCTTCGACACTTGTTTATGGACGTGCTCGCCCAGGGACCGCCGGATCGCGTTGCCGCCCAGAGGGAGAGGAAGATTCGTCTGCTGGTGCCACCATTCACCCAGGTCCAGGATCTTGGTCAGGCCATGGCCGACATAGGTGAGCTGGCCTTCATGGATAACTACGCCGGCCTCCGCCTCTCCGGATGTCACACGCGCAAAGACCTGATCGAAAGGGGTGAAGAGCGGTTCAATTTCCGGCTCGTACAAGCGCAAAGCAAGATGAGAGGTGGTGGCCTCTCCGGGTACGGCCACCCGCTTCCCCTTCAAGCCGTCAGGCAGCGGGCTGCGCGCCACCACAATCGGGCCGTAACGGTCGCCAAAGCTGGCGCCGCAGGACAAAAGGACATAATGCTGGGCAACGAGCGGGTAGGCCGCAAACGAGATCGCGGTTATGTCGTAGGTGCCGTGCATCGCCTTCTGATTGAGGGTTTGGATGTCTTCCAACACGTGGATGAGGGTGAGGTCGGGAGACCGGACCTTCCTCGTCGCCAGCGCATAAAACATGAACGCGTCATCCGAGTCCGGGCTGTGCGCAAGCCTCAGCTCCAAGACGGGCGACGGGGTCGTCCTATCCTTCTGCTGGGGTGTGGTCGTCATCTCTTTGTCGTTTGGTGGAAGCGTTTCAAATGACAGCACACAGTGTATCACGCCATTTGCTCAGGCCGCAAGACAACTGCGGTGCGTCGGTGCGTGACGGTACGCGATTCGCGCCGCCCTTGACTTTGGCGCGGTCTTTGGCTATTTTCATTTAGCAGGCTGCTGAAAAAGCAGCCTCCAGGATTCATGGTCAAGTCCTCCCCTGTCGCATCGCCCGCCGCTGGATACCATAGCCTTGCTAATCGTTGGATTTAGCCGGAGGTGAGCCCACTACCTGAATGCTATGAAGACGAGTGTCAGGATCGGGAAGGGTGTTGAGGAGCTCTTTGGGGCCTACGACGAGAACCTAAAGCTCTTGGAACGTTGTTTTCATGTTTCCACTCATCTGAACGACCAGGCGCTGGACATTGAAGGCGAAGAGGGAGACGTGAGCCGCGCTCGCCACTTGCTGGAGGAGTACTTCGAACTGGCGGATGCAGGGGCGCGGTTCGACCGCGCCGAGGTGCAGTCCTTTCTGCGCATCCTGTGTGAAGACTCCGATGCCACTCTCAAGGGTCTGGCGGAGGCCGGCAGGCCCCGCGCGTTCGGTAAGAAGTCGATTGCGCCCAAGAGCCTTAACCAGCGCCGTTACGTCGATGCGATTGAGCGCTACGACATGGTGTTCGGCATCGGCCCATCTGGAACCGGTAAGACCTATCTGGCGGTGGCGATGGCGTTGGACGCCCTCCTCGCGAAAGAGGTCAGCCGGATTATCCTGGCCCGCCCCGCCGTAGAGGCCGGCGAACGCCTGGGTTTCCTGCCCGGAACCCTGCAGGAGAAGGTGAACCCCTATCTGCGTCCGCTGTACGACGCCCTCTACGACGTCCTCGATCCGGACCGCGTGGAACGCTACCTGGAAAAGGGAATTATCGAGATCGCGCCCATTGCCTTCATGCGTGGCCGCACTTTGAACGACGCCTTCGTGATTCTGGACGAGGCCCAGAATACAACGAGCGAGCAAATGAAGATGTTCCTCACCCGCCTGGGCTTCAACTCCAAGGCGGTCATCACAGGTGACGTCACCCAGATTGATCTCCCGAGTGGGCGGCGTTCGGGTCTGGCGGAGGCAGTGGAAATAGTGTCCAGGGTAGAAGGCATCAGCTTCGTCTATTTCAACGAGCGCGACGTGGTGCGGCACAGCCTGGTGCAACGCATTATTCGGGCGTACGAGGAGCACGAGAACGCCAAGGCCGAGGCAGGAGCGCTGCGGGCCCAGCCTCCGGCGAGCGAGAGTTCCAAGTCATGAGTTCTGAATTGTGAATGATTGCAAACCTGCAAACCAAGGTGACGGTCCAGAATGCTCGCGCCCGCGCCTTTGTGCGCGGACTCAGCGCTGCGCTTGGGCTTAAAGCGCAGTGGTTCAATGTCTGTTTTGTGGACGACGCTAACATTCGTCGATTGAATGAAGGGTTCCGGGGGAGGCCCAAGCCCACAGACGTGCTCTCATTTCCTTGGCAAGATCGTGGATCATACCGATTCGGGGCCGAATCTCCAAGAAAGGACCAGGAAGGCGGTTGGAAAGGCGAGTTCGCCGGCTTCCTTGGCGATATTGTGATCTCCGCTGAGACCGCGCGGCGAAACGCCGCGGCGGCAGGGCACTCCACTTGGACTGAAATCCGCTGGCTGATCCTGCATGGGGCTTTGCACCTCCTGGGGTATGACCACGCAACGGATGACGGAGAGATGACGGCGCTTGAGTTGTCCTTACGGGGCCGGCTGGGCATTGAGGAGCTCAGAGGCAAGTCAAAAAGCAAAAGGCAAAAATGCAAAGGGCGCAATTTGCACTCCCGCTTGCAGGATGGCTTACGGAAGGAGGGCGGAGCTGCAGACTGAGCTCAAGGGCAAGTCAAAAAGCAAGGCTGCGGAGTCTAAGGATGACTTCGTCCACAGGCTCCAAGTCGCCCTTAAGGAGTTGCGGGAGTCGAACTATTGGCTGCGGCTTCTTGCCCAGGCGGGCAAGTTGCCCAAGCCGCCTCGAGCCGCTTCTGGATGAGTCCAATCAGTTGGTGGCCATGCTGTCGAAGGCTGTGGCGAAGGTCAAAGGCAAGGCCAAGCTTGCCACACGGACCGCTACGAGCGCGTAGCGAGTACCGTGTGGATTTCGCTTTTGATTTTTGCTTTTTGATTTGCCTTGCTCCTCGACATGAAGAAGGCTGGGAGGCAAATCAAAGGCAAGAGGCAAAATAGAAATGTTCCTGACCTGCTTGTGCCTACTTGCTCTCGCCGCTCTGCTGGTGGTCAGTTCCGTGGCGTCTTATCTTCGGCTCCTGATGCGTCGCCTGAGCGGCGTAGCGGCGCGTAAGCTGTTTCAGGACAACGAGGGGCGGGCCATCAGAGCCGACCGCGAGCGCGTGGGCGTTTCGATTTCGACGCTGCACGGAGCGGCGATGGCGCTCTTTGCCGTGGGTTTGACGGGACTCTTCTTCCTGCGGCGTCCGGGGCATTCCTGGGGGAATCTGAGCGCCGCGTTGCTGGTTGTCCTCTGCGTCATCGCCATTTGCGATCAGTTGATTCCTTTTCTGTTGGTGGCCCGCCACGACGAGCCGGAACAGATTCTGGCGGAATGGATGCCTATTTTGAGGTTATCGGTCTTTCTGGCTCTGCCTCTTACCTTCCCCATCCTGATTTCTACTGGCCTGCGGCGGTTGTTGGAAGCCGAGGAACCGCAACCGGAGGCGCCCAGTCCGCAGGAGGACTTGCAGGAACTGATTGAAGCGGGCGAGCAGGAAGGAATCATCGAGAAGGGACAGGGTGAGTTGTTGCAGTCGGTGGTGGAGTTTAGCGACAAGGTGGTGCGGGACGTGATGACGCCCCGGCCCGAGATCGCAGGTGTCGAGATTGATTCGCCAATGGAGGGGTTGCGCGAGCTGTTCCGCCAGAAGCGGTATACCCGATACCCGGTGTACTCCGGGCAGCTTGACAATGTGGAGGGCATCGTCAGCATCCGGGATCTGACCGAACTGCCACCCGCTGAACAGTCAAGAGCCACCATCCGCTCGCTCCTCCGTTCGGTCCGTTTCGTGCCCGAAACTAAGCGCACTACTGAACTGCTCAAGGAGTTGCAGCAGTCCACCACCCGGCTTGCCGTTGTCGTGGACGAATATGGCCGCGTCTCGGGTCTGGTCACCATCGAGGATTTGGTCGAGGAGATTGTGGGTGAGATCCGGGACGAGGTTGAGCCCCACGCGCGCGACATCGTCAGAGAGTCAGCCAACTCTTATCTGGTGGCTGGCCAGACCGATCTTACCCAAGTGGCCGAGCAATTGAACGTGTCTATCGAGGAAGGTGACTACTCAACCGTGGCTGGATTTGTTCTGACTCGTCTGGGTCACGTTCCTGCCCCGGGCGAGAAGGTGGAAAGCAACGGGCTGAGCGTCGAGGTGTTGGAGGCTGATCCGCGCTCGGTGTTGAAGGTCCGGCTGCGCGTGTTGCCTGAGCCGTCTGCCGCAGCCTCGGCTTAGAGCGGATCCGTCGCCTTGCGGAAAGCTTGGCTGAGAAGCTGTGAAAAAATCGCGTCGGAGAGTCGTGATGGGCTGGTGTGGCTCTGCCGCCTGCTGTGCGGAAAGCCTACCGGCTTTCCGGAAAGCAGAGGAACCTGACCACTTTATTGTTTTTCTCTTTTTCGGCCCCTGGGCCGGAAAGGCTGAGAAGCTGTGAAAGAATCGGTGGCCCACCGCCCAATGCGGCGGAGCCGCAAGATCTGTAGTATGACTCCCAGCACTCAAAGCCCCGACACGCCCACCCCTGACCGCGAGTCCGTGATCAAGTCCGGCTTTGTGGCGGTTGTGGGCCGGCCGAACGCCGGAAAGAGTACTCTCATCAATGCCCTGGTCGGCGCCAAGGTATCGATCGTCACCCCGGTCCCTCAGACCACGCGCAATCGCATTCTGGGTATTGCTAACCGCCCGACCGCCCAGGTGATCTTTATGGATACGCCCGGCATCCACAAGCCACTTTCACGTTTGAATCAGCAGATGATGAGCTTCGTGCGACAGGCCCTGCAGGATCGCGACTTGACGGTCCTGATTGTCGATGCGTCTCAGAAGTTTGGCCGAGGTGATCAGTATGCGCTGGATCTCCTGAGGGAATACGCTTCTCGCTCCATTCTGGCCCTGAACAAGATTGACACCATGTCCAAGACGCGTCTGTTACCGTTGATAGAGTGTTATTCGAAGCTGCACAACTTCGAGGAGATCTTCCCCATTTCGGCCCTCCGCGGTTACGGCCTGGAAGATCTGCTGCAGGCGATTGTCAAGTTGTTGCCCGAAGGACCAGCGTACTTTCCTCCTGAGACTTATACTGATCAACCGGAGCGTTTCCTGGCGGGCGAATTGATTCGGGAACAGGTGATTCGCCACACCCGACAGGAACTGCCGTATGTCAGCGCTGTGCTCGTCGAGGAATTCATAGAGTCAGAAACGATGACAACGATCCGCGCCACGATCGTAGTGGAGAAGGAGTCACAACGCCCCATTGTGCTGGGAGCCGGCGGGACCATGATCAAGGCGATCGGGACAGAGGCCCGCAAGGAACTGGAAAAACTCTTCCCGCCCAAAGTGTTCCTGGAGTTGTTCGTGAAAGTCCAGCCCCACTGGCGCGACAATCCCTCGCTGGTTCACGAACTGGACTACCGGGAAACAGCGTCGTAGGGGCAACTCTTGTAGTTGCCCCTTCCCTGGGTGGATCATTGTCGGGGCTGGGCACCCACAAGGGGCGCCCCTACATGGGCAGCGGATTTCGGTTGGTTTCTGGCTCTTACCGCGATAGGATTCCGCCTCGGGAGATCGCATGGGCTTCGGCCCACGGGTGGGACGGAAGTCTCCCGCACTTGCCATTCCGAGCGCAGCGAGGAAGGGTTCTTCTGTTCTTCCCGCAAAGCAGATTTCTCGCTGCGCTCGGAGTGACAGGCTCCATGTAATCGCGAGAGTTGCGAAACTAAAAAATTTCAAGGAGGTCTCAATCGATATGCGAAACGATTCAATCACCCGTCGTAATTTCATGCGCCTGGGTGCCGGAGCGGCGGCCGCCACCGTTGCGACAAAGGTAACCCTGTTAGAGCCTAAGCGCCTCTGGGCAGCGCCTCGTCCTGTTGCGCCAAGCGATACGGTGCGCTTTGCCTCTATCGGTACCGGCGTGCGCGGCTGTGAACTGCTGCACGGTACGCTGGCGGTGCCCGGCATCGAGTGCGTAGCCGTTTGCGACCTTTACGATTCCCGGCACCAGGCGGCATGCGAGGCTGTACAGAAACCGAGCGTCACGGCCACCCGCAACTACAAGGAAATCCTCGATCGCAAGGACGTGGACGCGGTCATCGTAGCCGTCACTGATCACCAGCATCGCCGGGTGGTCGTGGACGCCTGCGCCGCCGGCAAGGACGTCTATTGTGAGAAGCCGTTGTCTCATACTGTGGAGGACGGTTTCGTCATGATCGACGCGGCGGCGAAATCCAACCGCATTACCCAAGTCGGCAGCCAGCGGGTCAGCTCCATCCTCTACGAGAAAGCCAAGGAAATTTACGATTCCGGGAAGCTCGGCGAAGTGACCGCCGTCGAGGCCTATTGGGACCGTAATTCGCCCAGTGGCGCCTGGGTCTATCCAATTCCACCTGACGCCAATGAGAAAACCATCGACTGGAAGGCCTTCCTGGTCGATGCGCCGCAGCGTCCGTTCGATCCTGTTCGCTTTTTCCGATGGCGCTGCTTCACCGACTATGGTGAGGGCTTGGGGGGCGACCTGTTTGTTCACCTGATTTCGGGAATCTCCTTTATAAACGGAACAAATTCCATCGCACAGCGGGCACAGTCTGCGGGAGGACTCTACCGCTGGAAGGACCATCGGGATTTTCCCGATGTTATCTGGACTCTGTACGACTATCCCGGTTTCAACGTTCTGCTGCGTTGCAATCTCAACAACGCCGGCGGAGAGTTTATCGGGTTCTATGGTACCAAGGGGACGCTCATCATCAAGGACACAACCCTCACCTACACGCCCCAGGATACGCGCCCTCAGCCGGAAGATTACTCGATTTATGGCTGGCCGGCCAAGCTACGAGAGGAGTACCTGAAGCAGTTCAAGGAAGAACACCCGAATCCTGCACCGCTGAAATGGAGTGTGGACGAACAGACCGAAAGCTTCGTGACGCCACCGGGTTATAGCGACGTGTCTGACCACCTCGCCAATTTCTTCAACGCGGTGCGCACGCGCAAGCCTACGGTGGAGAACATCGAATTCGGCAACCGCGCCGCCATCGGCTGCCATCTGGCCAACTACGCTTACTTTAACAAGACCGCTGCGGTGTGGGACGCAAGCGCGAAGAAGATCAAAGGGTAGCAGAACGCCCACAATACGCGCGTGGACCGCCCACTGGCAGAACTGAAGCTGTTTGAGCAAATCGCGGCTGCGATCGTAGATTATTTCCGTCCGCGGCGTGTCGTTCTTTTTGGGAGTCACGCGCGGGGTGAGGCGCGGCCGGACAGTGATGTTGATCTGTTTGTGGAGATGGAAGCTCAAGGCTCCCCGCCGGAGCGATCCGCCGCCGTGAGTGCCATTTTCGGGCTCCGACCGTGGTCTCTGGATGTTGTGGTTTACACGCCGGAGGAGGTTGAGAGGCTTCGCGGCATCCACGGGACTCTGCTTTCAGTCATCGAGGCTGAGGGGAGACTGCTCTATGAGCGGCCGTGAGTCCAACTACGCCTCCCGGCTCGCCAAGGCGGAGCACGACTTGCTCAATATCCAGAACAACCTCTCAGCCGAACAGATCCCCTGGGATACCGTTTGCTTTCACGCCCAACAGGCGGCAGAGAAGTGTCTGAAAGCTTTCCTCATCTATCATGGCCGACCTTTCTCCAGGACCCATGATCTGGTGGCTCTACTCGCGTCGTGCCTTGGGATTGAGCCAACGCTGGGTCGATTGCAAGATGACTGTCGGCGTCTCAACTACTACGGGGTTGCCGCTCGCTACCCCGATGACCTCTATGACCCGGATGAACGCGATGGAATGGAAATGTTTGCGGCTGCCCAGCGGGTCAGGTCGAGCGTCGCCGCCTGCCTTCCCGAGTGACATCAGAGTCTTTCGGCCTTCTTGTCACTGCCTCCCCCAGGCAATACACTGAGGTTCTCTCATGCTCGGTTCCAGAAGTTCATGGTGTGGACTCATCCTACTGCTTTGCTGGACTGGCTCTGGATATCTCTGCGGCGGCCAAGAGCTGCCACAGCCAGTTCGCGTATTAGACGTCATGCGGATCAGCGCCGATCAGCCCCCGGAAGCTGGCGTGGTGACGCTCACCCCGCCGCCCCTGGGGCAGGGAGTCTCCTGTGATGTTCTCGTCGTGGGAGCAGGAACCGGGGGTGTGGGAGCAGCCTTGGCGGTGGCGGAAAGCGGTCACTCGGTCTGTCTAACGGAGGAGACCAAATGGGTAGGCGGCCAGATGACCGCGCAGGGCGTCGCGGCGCTCGACGAGGACAGGTATATTGAATCGGGTGGTGCAACAGCTTCCTACCTCAAAGTCCGCGGCGCCATTCGCGCCTACTACCAGCAGCACTACAAGTTATCCCCTGCTGCTGCTCGCGACAAACACTTTAACCCCGGCAATTGCTGGGTGAGCGACCTTTGCTTCGAGCCTGCGGCGGCCCTTCAGGCAATTGAGTCCATGCTCAAGCCTTATCAAAGCAGCGGGTTATTGCGCATTTTCATGCGTACCAAGGCCATCTCGGCGGCGCGCAGCGGCAATCGGGTTACCTCGGTGCTCGCCTATAACTTCGAGACTGACGGTTGGACTTCCTTCCGCCCTCGCTACGTACTGGACGCGACCGAGACCGGCGATCTGCTGCCGCTAGCCGGGGCGGAGTACGTCACCGGCGCTGAAGCACGCAAGGAGACTGGTGAGCCGCACGCCGCAGATGACGCTGATCCTAAAGACAGCCAGAGCTTCACCTACACCTTTGTTCTCGCCCGCGATTCCAGGCAGGAGCACCGGATCCCCAAGCCTCCGGATTACGAGAAGCGCGGCGACGCCGGATTTTACTCGTTTTCCGTTGACTACAGCAACGGAAAAACCCTCACGTACCGAATGTTCGAAAGGTCACCTGGCACTCCCGGTTCGTTCTGGGCTTACCGCCGTCTGGTTGCCTCGGCGAACTTTGTTGGCCGGAACATGCCGCGCGAGGTCTCCCTGATCAACTGGCCGGGCAATGACTATTGCGGTCCGGCTCTGCTTTCCAAGGACGCCGACCAGCAAGCCCAGGCGCTGCGCGAGGCCAAGATTACTTCCCTGGGTTTCGGCTATTGGCTGCAGAATGAAGCGCCCTGGGCCCCAGAGCCCGCAACGCACTCCCGTGCTTCGAGCGGCGCGGCTTCGGGCGCCGGGGCGCCGCGCGATATCCAGGCAGCGGACAGGAGGGGTTATCCCGAGCTGGAGTTGGTTCCCTCGGTGCTGGGCTCGAAGGACGGTCTCTCACAGTTTCCGTACATCCGGGAGTCGCGCCGCGTCAAGGCTCTGAAGACCATTAGAGAGCAGGACATCTCCGCCCTAAATCAGAAGGGTACGCGAGCCATATTCTTCCCGGACTCGGTGGGAGTCGGGTGGTATCCGATCGACATTCACAGTTGCTCCAAGGGGAATTTCTCCATCGAGACGCGGCCGTTCCAGATCCCTCTCGGCGCGCTCGTTCCCCAGGGGCTGGAGAACTTGCTGCCGGCTGCCAAGAACATCGGTACCACGCACATTTCGAACGGCGCCTATCGCCTTCACCCGGTAGAGTGGGCAATCGGTGAGGCGGCAGGAGTGCTGGTAGATTTCGCCATGGACCATGATGTGACCCCGGCGGTCGTGGCCGGGGACGATCGCTTGACGGAACAAGTCCAAATCGCCCTGGTGGATCGTGGCGTGCCTATCTTCTGGTACGACGATGTTGCGCCGGAGACGCCCGTTTTCCGCGACGCCCAGCTTCTTGCGCAGCGAGGAATCTTCGGCCCGAACCAGACTGACCTCCACTTCAACGCCGATGGTTCCGTGACGCTGGCCGAAGCCGTGACCGCGCTCGCGCGCCTGCTTGGCTGGGGTGCGGTTCCAAGCAAGCGAGCGCCCGCTGAGAATAAGCTCGCTCTCGAGGCGATCACACTCCTCGCCGCCCAGGGGTACCTGCCTGCCGGACCTTACGCCCCCGGCGAACTGGGCCGGAAGCTGCAGTGGTCAGACTTGCAGATGGCTTGTGCCAAGACCGGTGTGGAGGCGCCCATTGATCAAGGCGAGTTCAAGCCGGCCACTCGCGGAGCATTTGCGGTGTGGCTGGCCGAGCTTAACCGCAGGACGCTCGGGACTGCACATCCACCGGCTTCCCCGTAGTATGCTGGAGGGTGTAGAAGCATTGCAGGCCATCGGCCAATGCGGCTCCGCCGCCTGCTCTCCAGAAAGTTCACGCAAGTTGTTGATTCTTCGTGAGGCCACGTGAAACTTTCTGGTCACAACTGGATCGGCCCACAGGCCGACAGGGACTGTGCGGGAAGCCTACGGCTTTCCGACAACCGGCTGAGCCTAGAGAGCTTAGTGTTAAGCCTGCCGTGCGGAAGGGCTGAGCCCTTCCGCACCTGGAGTTTCTACATTTGACGGTCCTGGTAGATGACCTCTCAGGCCCGGAGGGCCGATAGAGAATAGCCCACGGCGTGAGCCGTGTGGGGACGAAGAGTTGGCTTAAGATGGTGCCAGCCCCGGAGGGGCGACAGACGAT